>JAWABU010000008.1 GCA_038884455.1 Candidatus Thermoplasmatota archaeon
ATCGGCGGTGAAATTGCGGTTCACATGGTTCGCAACTGTTGGATTAATCCTTTTCTTTGCGCGTCCCATCCAATGAAAAAATGAATGTTTCTTCCTTAATTATCTATTTCGGGATGAAGCCCTGAACGGAGAAAAGTATTTAAAAAGAGAAAAGAAAGTATATTATGGGGAAATATGAACATCTTTCATCAAAAGAGAGGATGGATACCTGCTATCATCTTCATAAGTATCATTTCTGCAACTGGGGTGCCTTTCATCCAAGCACAACCATCAACAATGAATCAAACGACGATCAACCTTTCATATATCTTTGAACAACCCATCATCCATCAAACCATGATGAATAATGACATCTTAACACAGGTTATTTTTCCAGATACCATCACCGCGGGAAACCCTGGAGAACCAGATCTTCCTGTATATCCTATTCGCATCGTAGTACCCTATCAATCCCAGGTACAACAGATTACAGTTACACCACGACAGCACCAAGAACTTGGAATCTATGATATTCCTCCGGTACCACAACCAATGCCAATGCTTTCCCCTGGAGAAAAAACCGATACCTTGTATGCTCAAAAAAACCATCAAATCTATGCAACAAATGCAGTGTTCCCTGGAATCTTCTATCAGTATGTCGGAGAATATATGTTATGTGGATACCGCATCCTTTTTCTCAATCTATATCCGGTTCAGTATAATCCAGTCACTAAACAGACGATGTTTTATCAAACCATGGACGTAACCATAGCAACAACATCATCACCGCTCTCCACCCCTATCCTCTATCGAGATGGAAAAGACATCGATCGAATACAAAACACTATCGACAATCCATCAACACTTGCAACCTATCCAAAAATCTCAGCAGAAACCAGTGACGAGTATGATCTTTTAATCCTCACAACTGATGAATTTAAAGATGCATTCATCCCTCTCCAAGAAGTACACAACAACCATGGAACACGAACTATCATCAAAACACTCACCGATGTTGGGGGAACATCACCCGAGATGATCCGAGAATATATAACGTCTTGCTATACCCAATATCACATCTCCTATGTGCTTATCGGAGGAGACCATGACATCATACCGATAAAAAAACTCTGGGCACAAGTCAACAATGGTGCTACCACTGACCATCTCCCCTCAGACATATACTACGCCTGCCTTGACGGACAATTTAATTTTGATGGCGATGACAAATGGGGTGAGCCAACTGATGGTGATAACGGCAGAGATATCGACCTTCTTGCTGAAGTCTATGTTGGACGTGCAAGCGTTGGAACCATCACTGAAGCTCAAAACTTTGTTACAAAAACAATTACCTATATGAATGACGATCAAAACAACCCGGATTTAAGAAAAATCGCTCTCCTCGGAGAACAACTCGACAGTTCTACCTACGGTGACACAGCTATGGAAAACCTCGCCACTTCTGCAATACCAAAGGATCTCTACATTCTTCAGAAACTCTATGACCAAGATCATATCTGGAGCAAAGAAGAATTACTCGAATTCATTAACAGCAACGTCCACATGATCAACCATCTTGGACATTCATACATCTATAACAATCTTAAATTATCTACTACCGACGTTGACAGTTTAACGAACGAACAACTCTTTTTTGTCTACACTCAAGGATGCTATCCCGGAGCTCTTGATCTAGGCGACTGCATAGCAGAACACTTCACCGTCAAAACACAACATGCTGCAGTTGCTGGAGTTTGGAACTCACGCTACGGCTGGTACACACCAGGACAAGTCATCAATGGCCCATCACATAAATACCACCAGTCATTTGTCAAAGGTCTGCTTCAACAGAATAAAACAGCCTTTGGGGAAGCAAACCACTACTCAAAGGAATACCTTGTAAATTATATCAACCATAATGCGATGCGATGGTGTTACTACGAAACGAATCTATTTGGAGACCCGGCAGTACGTTTTCATATCCCTGCAAAAGTTCAAGCAGATCTTGAAGCAACTGGAAGCATCACCTGGACTAACGTGAAACCAAATCAACTAGTAACTAACAGTTTTACCCTCAGAAACAGTGGTGATCTAGGAACACAACTTTCTTGGAGAATTAGCGAATATCCAAGTTGGGGAACCTGGACATTCTCCCCCTCCAATGGACAAGGACTCAAACCAGAAGACGGAGAGCAAACAATCCGAGTTTCAGTTATCGCGCCAAACGAAAAAAACAAAGCATTCACCGGGGCGTTAAAAGTTATCAACACACAAAATACCAGTGATTACTCAATAATTACTATAACACTTTCAACACCACTCACAGTATCATCAACCAATCCCCTCATCCAACGGATCATCAATCGCCTCATTTACCGATTCCCACTCATCGAGCAGGTTCTTGGCAGAATACCTGCTCTACAGCCATATCTCAACAAATAAAAAATATCTAATTTTTTCACTGAGAACAACCAATTTTACTATTCAGAAACGCAACAAGGTTCTCAATCGCCACCCGTTCTTGTTTTGTCGTATCACGATCACGGACAGTCACCGTATTATGAGAAAGACTCTCATGATCGATCGTCACACATAACGGCGTACCTATTTCATCCATCCGAGCATATCGACGGCCGATCGTCCCAGCTTCATCATAAAACGTGCTGATGCCCTGCTGTCGTAATGAACATTCAACTTGCTGTGCAAGCATAACCAGCGTCTCATCCGTCGTCAACGGAAAAACACCAACCTTAATCGGAGCGATATGAGGCCGCAACTGCAAAATCCGATAGTCCTCATCGTTTTTTGTAACTTCACGATAGCTATGCTCAAGAACAAAATACACAATACGATCAATACCATACGACGGTTCAATAACATGCGGAATAAACTTTTCACCAACAACACGCTCTTGAACCTCAACAACATCAAAACAATGATCAGGGATATCGATCTTTTTTCCATCAAGAACAATCTGAACTTTTTTTGAAGTCTCAACATCCAAAGCTTCTAAAGCTTGTTTCACCGCAGCTGCTTTATCCTTAAATAGAGGACCAAGAACATTCATTTTTGGAACAATTTTTTTCACCAGGCGTTCTTGCGGTTGATCAAACTTGCGTACTGCATACATATCAACCGATGACGCGACAATATGCGCATTCAAATCATATGCAGATCGATCTGCGATACCAACACATTCAACCCATCCAAAACGCTCACTAAAAAGCTCTGCATCCCAACACTCAGTTGCATAATGCGCAAGCTCATCAGCAGCATGTTTCCGAAACCGAAAACGGTTGATATCAACACCAACATCTACGAGAAACTCCTGCGTCAGATACATATAATATGCCAAGGATTGATTATGAATGATCTTTTTTTGAACAGCATCCTGCAATGAAAGCATATATTCTTTTTCATTATCAAAAAGTTTAATTTTTTTCTCTTTCACCAAGTCAAACCTCGGATGTTTTTTGCAGAGCGGATCAAAAAATATCTCCGCTTCAGCCATTGAAAACTCCCGCTGCCGTAAGGTTCCTTGCCGAGGGGAAATCTCATTTCGATACCCCCGACCAACCTGCACAACACCAAACGGTAGTTTTTCACGATGATACCGATACAGCAGATGAAAATTCGTAAAAATACCTTGCGCAGTCTCAGGCCGCAAAAAGGCTTTTCTACTATCACCAACACCAATCGACGTTGAAAACATCAAATTAACTGGATGAGGATCTGTAAGTTTTTTCTTACATCCCGGGCAGATAAGCATATTTTTTTTCACAGCATCCTCAACGCGACAACCATCCTGGAGGATATCAGCAACTTTATACGATCGTTTACACGTCGGACAATCAACAGTTAAATCAGTAAATTCGTCAACATGACCAGATGCTTGTAAAACTTCAAATAAGGTAATCGTTGGCGTACTAATCTCAACACAACCATCAACGAAAAGATAGTATTTTCGCCAGAGATTTTCAATATTATTTTTTAACTGAGAACCAAGTGGACCATAATCATAAAAACCTGCAACGCCACCATAAATTTCAAAGGAGGGATATATGTACCCCCTCCGTTTTGCAAGCGTCAGAATCTTATCATATATATCTTGCGGCATTTTCGGGGATACTCTCCTCTACAGAATTGATTTTAGCAAAGCTTTATTTCTTTTTACATGCTTTAAACATACACGCCATTAAATCAATATCAGTAACCATCCCAAGTAAACGATTCTCAGAACTCACCACCGGCACATGGCTGATATTGTTCTTATACATCTTTCGAGCAATCTCTGAGATCGGATCGTTTTTATACGCCTTGATAACATTTTTCACCATAACTTCCTTCACGGGAACTGGCGGCAAATCAACTTGTGTTGTCGAATAATGTAATCGAATTGTATCGCGGATGCCTTCCCAAGTCCATTCATCTTCATCACCACCCATCCCCATATTCGTCTGCGAAACACTTTCTTTGATATGGCTTAGTTTGAATAAATCACCTTCACTGACAATACCAGCAAGCTCCCGATCATCATTCAGAATCGGCAATGCAGTTTCATTTGTAATATTAATAATCTCCATAATAATCGTTATTGGAGTCTCCTGGTACACAGGAACAAGATTCTTGGTGAAATAATGATCAACAATGTCATCATATTCATTTGGTAAGGCTCTTAAAATATCCATTGGACTGATAATTCCAACAAGATTTTTTCGTTTATCTACTACAGGAAGGCCATGAATCTTCTTGTCTAAAAATATACGGGCTGCATCTTGCAATTCTTGATCTTTATTAATCGTGATGGGATCGGTTGACATGATCAACGCAAGCTGCTCCTCATCCGGATTTCGAAAAATATCATTTCGTGTTACAACCCCTACAACTTTTTTTGTATCCTTTTTCAACACGGGCATCCCTGAAACATTATGTTTGGCAAGTATCTTCAAAGCATCTTTTATAGTTCCAGGAACATATCCAACAATTAATTCCTTTGACATCGCATCTTCGATTTTCATAATCAACCTCTCTTCTCTCGTAATACTCGATAGATTGGACGCATCGTGTCTCTATCTAAAATGATAAAGTTTCCGAGTGAATTGGGAGCATGAATATCATCCTCTAAATTTAAAGCTTTCCTTGGAGTATACGTCGCCATAGCAAGTAACTCATGTAACGAAAAATCTGTGTTTGTTTGGTATAGAAAACGAATTTCGTCAAGAACATCTGGGTTTGCTATCATCGCATTATCGGTTCCAAGCATCACCAACACTTTTGTTTTCTTAAGCAGCGACCAATCACGTTTTATTCCAAAAAAATCATTTGATCTTGGACAAATCACAACAGGAATATTCTCCTGTTGGACCCTCACTAAATCAGATTCAGTAGCATGCGCCATATGCACTAAAAAGTGTGGATGAAGATCAAGGATCTGATCAATGTTTTCCCGTTGAACTTCACTTGCATGTAGTGCAAAAATTTTGTTTTTTCTGCGAACCAAACCTGCGATTTTTTGAACTTCTGCATATTCCCAATCAAGAATACCTGACAGGCCAATTCCATCTGAATTTTGTAAAAGTTTGATGAGCTCCTGTTCATCATAGACCATACGACGAGGGCGCGATAAAATCAACGAACAAACAGAAAAATCTGACATTGCTTTTTTTAACAAGGTAACTCCATGAAGACCCTGTTCACGAAAATCACAAAACAAAGTTGTACCACAGGCATCCATCATAGCAATAGAAGATATCATACCCTGGAGTATCTCCTGATCAGAGGCGGCATGTAATAAACGATGTTTTAACCCTGTGGGTGGGCGAACAAGCTCTTGAACAGTTCGAGGTAGATCCATTTTCTTATCGCGAATAAACGCATCACCGATATGGGTATGCGCATTGATAAGCGTAGGAAGAATGATTTTATCCAGAGTTGGTTTCTTCGAATACAACTTTGAACTGAAATGAATATCAACATGGCGATCATCAAATGAAATACATCCTGATCTGAAACCCTCAAGAGTCAGAATTTCACCGGATATCTGCTGCATATACCACGCCTATTGAAAGATGAAACGCACCATCTCTTCTTATATGCTTGGAAGCTACCAAAAACAGAGAAAAAGTACTGAGAATATTATAGAAATATATTAAAACAGGGCATGTAATCTCGGTTAGTCCTGAGAATGAAGTGAGGTAAAATTCTTCATTTTCTAAAAAAAAGAATGTGAGTTGAAAGGATGTTAGATGATCAAGCAATACTATCTACCATTGACAAAGCACATATGCTCGATAGTTTAATCCAATTCCCACATCAAATACAACAAGCATTAGAACTAACACATGCTACACAACTACCAAGTTTTCTTAAAATCGATAATATCCTTATATCAGGTATGGGTGCTTCAGCGATCTCAGGTGATATCGCTCAAAGTTTGTTATACGATAAACTCGATGTACCGTTATATGTGAATCGAAGTTATGACCTCCCACGATGGGTGAACAAAGATACCCTTGCGCTCTTCCTTAGTTATTCGGGAAACACAGAAGAAACACTCAGTTCGTTTAAATTAGCATATCAAAAAAAAGCAAAAATTATCTGTATCACATCAGGAGGAAAATTGAAAGAATTCTGTGATACCTATACAATACCGTACATCCAAATACCCACAGGTTTTCAACCTCGAGCAGCAACAGCATTTTTACTTTTTCCCCTCCTAAAAATACTGCAACAGAATAATCTTATTAAATACAACATCAACAACGATATTGAAGAAACAGTCACTGTTACAAAACAACTTGGAGAACAGAACCATAAAGAAATACCGCTTGCTACGAACAGTGCAAAACAACTTGCAACTCAGATTCTTAACACAATCCCGCAAATATATGGATGGGAAATCTATGCTCCTATCGCAATTCGATGGAGACATCAATTTAATGAAAATAGTAAAATCATTGCTCGCGCCGACATTATTCCTGAATGTAATCATAATGATATCGTAGGTTGGTCTGGCAACAGCGAAATGGCAAAACAATTTTCATGCATCATCTTTCGAGATAAAGATGAAGAATCAATTCAAATGACAAAAAGACTCGACTTTATGAAAGAATTATTCCAGGACACTGTCGCAAACTATATCGATGTTAAACCAAAAGGCAAAAGTAGACTAGCAAAAATGATGTACCTTATGAATCTTGGAGATCTGACGAGTTGTTACCTAGCAATTCTCCGTAAGGTAGATCCAAGCCCAGTCGATATTATTTTAGAGTTAAAAAAACGACTTGCACAGAAATAAATCCCCCCGCCCATTCATCCGTTCTCACTTTCACTTTTTCGTTGAAAGAATAGATATTTTGGCATTTTGTCACACAATATTTAAATATTATTGTTTATAGAGTATAACATATAGGTGTGAGGAGACACACTCCATAAAAAAATGATGTCCTATGCAGCATAAAACATACACCAACAATATCACGATCCATCAACTATTCATCATTATCTGTCTATTATTACTGAGTAGTTGTACCTTCACCAGTGCCGCTCAAAACACCCGCACCTTTCTAATAAATATCTACCATCATCAAAATGGTATAAAAATAACCGACGGCTACCTCTACGAAAATGAATACTACGACCTCGAAGTTCTCGATGCACAAACAAAAACTATTCTCTACAACGTTATCGTAACTACCCCCTGGAATACCACTATCACAACACAGGCTATACCAAATGTTTGCATCCGAGCACCAAATTACGAAATCTACCCGCAATTCATCATCACAATATCAAAAGAAAACTATCAATCACTCGAAACAACAATCTTCGTTCTTAAAGGAACCTTAACAATAGTAACCACTCAAGAAAGCGTCAAAGAATACGAACAATTCCAAGTAACAATTCATGATCAAAATAATCAAAAAATTCAAGGAGCAACGGTAACTATCAACTCACCAAATGCTGCACCAGCAACCACAAACGCTCAAGGAAAAGCACTTCTTATAGCACCAGAAACAGACACAACGAAACAATTTTTAATCACAGCCTTTAAAGAAGGATATAAACCTGGTTCAAACCAGATACAAATCGAAGCAAGTTCGACCGCACTTCTTCCATTAGACTCAGATAAAATCTACATCATCTGTGCGCTCATAATACTTTTTTGTGCGGTGATTTTTGTAAAGATACGACAACGAAGATCAACAACTGAACTATCCCAGACCCAAACAATAAATCAAAACTACGATCCACAGATCCATGCCCGCCAGCAAAAACTAAACAAAAATCATTCCTACAAACAACCACGAACACCAGATACACAAAACCATGAAAAAATACACGTCCATGAAAAAGGAGCAAAAATCGAAGAGATACGAATCCAAAGTGCAGATCAGAAAAAAGAAACAAAAATAATAACTGCAGCGAATAACAAACCTGCAGAACAAGACAGAAAAAAAGACGCAAACGAATGGTTTACCGGAACAGAGTATATGCGATACAAACTCGATGAAATGACCGGAAAAATAGACACACAGACAACGGGAAAATGGTTTGAAGGTGTTGACAGCATCAAACTCAAAGTTGATGAAAAATTAAAACAAAATTACAAAAAGAAAGAGATCAAGTGATCACCACCACACAGAAAGCAAAGCACCTCCTTATTCTTTTTATAATCCTTGCTGCTATCATCTTTGATTTTAATGACACCTACAGTAGTCGATGTCTATGAAACTACTCTGCGAACTATCAAAAGAACATAGCACCCTGCCTAAAGCAGAAATTAAAGCAGGTCTCGCCGCCGAAGAAATCCAAGTACAAACCATTGAAGAACACAACAATCTCAGTATTTTTGATATTTCAACACCAGCAAAAAACCTCCAGCACCTATTCACAAGACTCGCACTAACATTTCATTTCTACGACCTCTTGTTCTCATGCGAACCTGATTTAAATATACTCCAACAACAACTCAAACAAATAAAACAACTACCCCCCGGAACAATAGCTATAAGCAAAAAAAATCTTACAGCACAATACGATACAAAACCTATTCTCCACTACCTACAAACACACTTCACAAAAAACAGAACAGTGAATCTAACCAACCCAACTCATCACCTCAATCTTTTTTTTACGAATGAACAGATCTACGTCGGTAGATTGCTCCATACAAATAATCGAAAACAATACGAACAACGAAAAGTCCAATATAGACCATTCTTCTCACCAATTTCGCTTCACCCAAAATGGGCACGAACCCTTGTCAATCTTTCACAAATAAAAAGAAATCAAACGCTTCTTGATCCTTTTTGTGGAACCGGAGGAATACTCCTCGAAGCAGGATTGCTCGGAATAAACATCATTGGAAGCGACATTGAAGAAAAGATGATCATCGGATGCAAACAAAGTTTGAACCATTATTCCATACAAAATTTCATGGTTTTTCAAGCTGACATCAGCGAACTACCGAAAAAACTCATTAAACCTGTTGATGCAGTTGTGACAGACTTCCCCTACGGACGATCTACAACAACAAAAAAAGAAGACATTCAAGCATTATACCATCGCGCATACAGAACTATCGCTGAGATTTTGAAAAAAAACGGCAGAGCAGTCATCGGACTTTCCGATACAAAAACAATACCACAAGCACAACACGATTTAGAGTTGATCGAGATTCATGAATTCCGTGTTCATAAAAGCCTGACACGGTATTTCTGCGTATTCCAAAAATAACCATACTACTTTTTATATGGTTAGACACTATCAACACAGCATCTATGACACAGCTTAAAATCGTCTTTCTCGGAACCGGGGGAAGCTGGCCGACAACCAAAAGAAACGTCACCTCAATAGCAGTAAAACGAGGTAGCGAAATCATCCTGTTTGACTGTGGTGAAGGAACCCAACGGCAATTCCAAAAATCAATGTTAAGCTACATGCAAATAACCAGCATCTTTATCAGTCATTTTCATGGGGATCATTTTCTTGGATTGCCAGGTCTTTTACAAACAATGCAACTCAACGACCGAGAAAAACCAATACATATCTACGGACCCGCAGGCATACAAAAACTCACCGATCAACTCCTCTCACTGGGATACTTCAAACCAGCATATTCAATTATCAGCCATGAAATCAAAAATCATGATACGATACATTTCGATGGATACGCAATTCACGCTCTCAAAGTTAATCATAACATCCCAGCATATGCCTATTGTCTTGAAGAAGACAAACGGCCAGGAAAATTCAACAAAAAGAAAGCATTATCACTCGGAATTCCAGAAGGGCCTCTGTTTAACAAACTCCAAAAAGGTATGACGATCACCTTATCCAACGGTAAAAAAATAACACCGAATATGGTGCTAGGTCCTGCTCGAAAAGGACGAAAAATCGTCTATTCCGGTGACACAAAACCATATGATGAATTAATCCCTTTTTCAAAAAATGCTGACGTCCTCATCCATGAAGCAACCTTCGACTCAAAACTTGCCAACATCGCTGATGAATACGGCCACACAACATCAGTTCAAGCAGCAAAAATTGCAGTACAAGCACAAGTCGAAAAACTATTTCTCATCCATATCAGCCCTCGATACCTTGATACGAATATTCTCAAAGATGAAGCAAAAAAAATTTTCCAAAAAACATATATTCCCAACGATCTTGACGCTCTAGAAATTTTCCTGAAAAAATAAGGAATACAAAAAAGAGTGAAGAAATCATAATTGTATTAAATAGAACACACGATTCAGAGAAGAGTATACGGTGTGATTTTCATGGGAAAAATACCGGAAAATAATCGACCATCATACGATGAATATTTCATGGAAATGGCACATGTTGTTTCAAAAAGAAGCACCTGTTTACGACGAAAAGTCGGAGCACTTCTAGTCAAAGATAAACATATTCTCAGCACGGGATATAATGGCGCACCGAAAGGTTTACAACATTGTTCCGAGGTAGGATGTCTTCGAGAAAAAATGAACATTCCTTCAGGGGAGCGACATGAGCTCTGTCGAGGATTACATGCCGAACAAAACGCAATCATCCAAGCAGCAGTTTTTGGTATTTCTATAAAGGACGCAATATTATATTGCACCAATACCCCTTGTGTTGTCTGCATTAAAATGCTTATTAATGCGGGTGTAACAGAAATCATCTACGCAGGAGATTATCCTGATCAACTGGCAAAAGAAATCGCCTCAGAAAGTAATCTTAAAATAAAAAGATTTAAATAATTGATTTCTATATAAAAAAAAGCTTTATGAAAAAATTGGAAAAATATAAATACTTAAGAATTGATTTCCTTACTGAGGAGAAAGTATGAAACGGAAAAAGTCATTTGTGTTAGATGATAAAGACTATAAAGCAGTTCAACTCTTCACCGAGCTCGGGATGCCGAAAAATCTTGCTAAAACATTACTTTTTATCTCACAAGTCGATGAATGCAGATCAGCAGATGTCGAACAAGGCGCTGACCTCAGACAACCAGAAGTAAGCGTTGCCATGCAAGAACTCCGAAGACGAGGCTGGGCAAAAAAACGAGATGTGAAAAAGAAAGGAAAAGGGCGTCCAGTACATCTCTATAAATTAACCGCAGATCTTCCAACTATATTAAAAAGCTTTGAAAAAGAAAAAATGAAGGAAGTCGAAAGCATCAAAGAAGATCTTAACCAACTCCACTCACTGATCCAAAATATTGAAAAAAACCCATAACAAAAACAATTCCAAAATACTAAGATACACCATTCCCATTCTTTTTTCTTTGTTCTTTATTTAACAAGTATATATTTCAAAAAATATTGGTGGATAAAAACGTGGTTGGGAGAATACAACGCATTATTAACAATAGCCCTCCAAACATTCAGGCTATTCTCATTAAAAATGGAAACAATACTAATACCGATGAAAACTTTTTCTACATCACCGGTCTACATCAAGGATTATTTGAAGGATCGTATGTAATTCTTCATTCAGACAGAACCATTGATCTCATCACATCTGAACTTGAAGCAGAAAGCGCAAAAAAAACAAAAGCACATATCCACATTGCAAAAAAAAAAGACGATACAGAACAACTTCTCAAACAGATTTGTTCACAGGATAAAATCATTGGTTTAAATTATCAAAAGATATCCTATGCGGATTTTTGCATCCTTCAGAGACTATTCCCTGAAACACAGTTTCCTGACATTTCTGAACCTCTAAAAAAAACACGCCTCATCAAAGATTACGATGAAATCGAAACCATTCATCATGCATGCAAGATTGCTGATGCAGTTATGGAACAAATACCAAGCTTTATCCATCCTGGTATCAGTGAAACTGAGCTTGCAGCTGAAATTGATTATCATCTCCAAAAAGCTGGCGCAGAAAAACCAGCATTTACAACAATATCCTCATTTGGACAAAATACCGCTGAACCGCACTATTCCCACGGAGAAAAACGAGTACAACAAGGAGATTTTATCATCTGTGATTTTGGTGCACGTTACCATCAATACAACTCAGATATCACCCGCACCTTCGTCTTTGGAAAAGCAACAGAATACCAGAAAAAAATGTACAACACCGTTTTCTCTGCGCATCAGTTAGCACTTGAAATCATCAAACCAGGAGTCCCAGCACACACGATTCATACCAACGTACTATCACATATCAATCAAACTGAATTTAATGATCGCTTTATTCATGCAACAGGACATAGCCTAGGTCTTGCAGTCCATGATGGACCTGGTTTTACCCAAGAGAACACAGAACTACTCCAGGAAAATATGATACTCACTATTGAACCTGGCATCTATCTCCCAAACACAGGAGGAGTTCGACTTGAAGATGACATCCTGATCACTCAAAAAGGCAGTGAACTCCTAACAAAAACTCCGCGAAAATTAATAGAGATCTAAAAAAAATTTAATTTTCATGATCACGTTTATAGGTCCAATTAATCTCCATATTAATTTTTTTATACAATTGCGCGCCTTTCTCAAGTGTTTTTTTTTCAGATAAGATTTCGATGGCATTATCTGCAAGTAGCCGCATCGCTTCACGAATATTTTTTTGATTTGATTTTAAGATGTTTAATCCTAGTGAAAAAAGTTCTTCAACAATCTGCTCTATATCTTCTCCCTCGATACAAATATTTATCTTAACCATTGAAAAAACCCTCTCATCTCTTTTTTAACATAAATCAATAACAGAGTTGGTATATGCTCCTGGTGTGGTAAACGAAATTACTCCTGGAGATCCTTCCTCAGGGATAACTTTACCAAAGATATTCGTATTTGGCATAATGCCATTGAATAATTTTGACACGTTAATGGTAAGAATGATATGATCACCTATACTCATGGCTGGATTATTGGCAGTACATGACCCATCACCATCCTGAATAACAATAAGGCCAAAAGTAGTACCATTATTTATTGGATAAAACGACCGGGTAAACATCTGGCCATTGATATCAAGATTTTTGGTAAAAACACTTTTATTATATCGAAGAAGTCCTTTCACTGATGAATTTGAGAGTTCAAGAACGACATCTGCAAGATTAATGGGTCGTGAACCAGCTCGAGCTCGGATATCAATAGCAAGTAATTGGATAATTCCTGACTTATTATAACCTGCAACAGATTCAACTGAGATGCCAGTTGACGTTTCTGAGATAGTAGCCTGACCCGAAAACATTGCCTGATTCTCTAATTTCGAACTTGTTTGAATGAGAACAGAAGCAGCAATACCTGCCACAAGGATCATCGCAATGAACACAATCATCGCGCCGATACCAACATCGCCGATTGTATGATGTTTAAGAGGTAGTAATAAGGTTCTATTGGCAACATCCCATCTCATGTATCCCATCCTCAGTATGCATGTGAATATGCATTTATATATACTTGAAATAGAATAATTGATTTATTAGGTTTATCTGCAGGTGCACACGCAGGTAGATATGTAGGTAGATATGCAGTTGCCGACACACATGGGTATCCAGAAATGTATGCATTTATCTTGAGAAAAATATTTTTTTCATGTAGATAGAAAAATATGTACTCAGCGGAGTTTTTCATGCAGATAAAATGACCGTACACCCATATTGCGCCCAAGTTTTAAACCAAAACGAAAGATACTCCCATGGGTATGTTGCATACTCCGTCGTATGATCTGTGGAAACGAATAATATTGGAGAGCGATCTTTTTAATTCCTGCTAACAACTCCTGTTCTGATAAATTCACAAGTCGATAATTTACGTTTCCTTCAGTGTACTTGGACCAGTCACGACAGACAATCCGCCCCTCTTTATCATATCGATCAAAAAGCCGTGTCCCGGGATATGGAGTGACAATACTAAAGGATACTTCATCAAGACCCCAAGTATAGATTGCTTGCAATGTTTGTTCAAAGGTTTCAATCGTATCAAAATCAAAACCAAACATAAAAAAACCGGTCACCATCATCCCATGATCATGGATCTTAGTAATTGCTTTTGCATAATTTTCAACCTTATTCGTCCCCTTCCCTGCAGCATCAATATTCTGCTGAGAAATCGACTCAATCCCTACATACCAGTTGATAAAACCAGCATCAGCAGCAAGCTTTAAAAATTCATCATCTCGACTAAGCACATTGATATTGCCAAATCCTTCAGCGTATTTATTCAACTGAGTCATTGCTTTGAATAATGATTTTGAATAAGAAGGATTGATCGTTAACGACGCATCAGTAAAAAATATGAATTTTGTCTTCATTGATTGCATTTCGTTGATAAGATGATCAACCGGTCTGCCACGAAAACGAGGTCCTTCAACAATCTGCATCGCGCAAAACTCACAGCCTGTAGGACATCCGCGAGACGCTTGGATCGGTTCACTGAACGGATGATACGAACCAATATCATGTCGAGCAGGTGGAATCTCTTCGGGTTCGACAAAACGAGGAGGACGATACCATGGCTGTAGCTGATTTTTTTCGATATCCTCAAGAACTTTCGGCCAGGTTAGCTCTGCTTCTCCTATCACCACTGCATCAGCATGCTGTTTTGCCTCTTCGGGTAACAACGATGCATGATACCCACCAAAAATAACCGTTGAACCTTGCTGTTTAAACAAAGCAGCAAGTTCATATCCTCGAGGTGCATTATAGGTCAATGTTGAAATACCAACAACATCAAACTGTTTTGACAACGAAATTTTTTCAAATCGCTCATCAACAATCGTCACCTTATGAGCCCGTGGCGTAAGTGCAGCAAGCTGCTTCAAAGCCAAAGAAGGATAGGTAAAACGTGCAAAGAAGTTACGACGTGCACGAGGATGAGGCATCAAGAGTAAAATATTCATAGGACATCAACACGACAGCGATTTATTTTTGAAATCTTCAACGATTTCACTCGTCATCGCTATTTTACAAATCCTTATAAATATTCCCGTGGGCAGAGTACGAAGAAGCACATCAATGTTTCGTATCAATCTTCCGAAGAATCGATGCCTTACAACTCGGACACATACCTTGAGCGATTTCACTCATCGTTTCAAGTTTTGTTCCACAGATATAACAAAAAAATGATTCATCCTTTGATAGATCAGATATCGATTTTTTACATTTATCACAAAGGGTATTTGCTATTTCATCAATCGTAATCAGTTGTTTTCCACAGTTTCTGCAAAAAAATTTCTCGTCTTCAACAGAATTACCAGGCATGTTCCATCCCTCGTATCATATTCATCAGAGATCTCTCAGGAGAATATCTGGAGAAATCATACCAATCGTATATGAATCCAATAAAAATAGGTATCACGTATTGTTTTTTTATATTTGTTGTTAGCAGTTAAGCATAAAAGAACACCAATCAAGATTCCGAAAAATTAACTACTTTCATCAGTACATTTAAATATATAATAAAACAATATAAAATCTGCCATGAAACTACCATTTCGAGCATTTGCTATTATCCTCATTATTATTCTTATCGCTGCCTCAACATACCTCTACTTGAAAAACGATGAGGCACCACCATCAGAAGTTCAAGATACCCAAGCACCAAGAATCGAATTTATTACCGGTAACACTACAGGAACTGCAGGAAAAACCACCACGATTTCAGCACGTTTCTCTGACAACAAAGCAGTAACCAGTGCAGTTATTTACTATAAACCTGCAAGTTCATCAACCTGGAATTCCATATCAATTCTTCAGGGAACAATCGATCTACTCATTCCCGAGAACATACAAGAAAATATGTACTATTATCTCGTTATCGATGATGCAGCTGGAAATGGACCAATCGGTGCTCCCTCAACCGATGGAACTCGATACTATCTCATCATAGTTACCCCTGAAAATCAAAACGTTCCCCATACCGTTTTCATCGAAGAAGCAACCGCTACAACCTGCCGCTATTGCCCTAGCGTCGGTGCAATCATCCATGATCTCTATGAATCAGGTAAATATCGTTTTTACTATGTCAGTCTTGTCGAAGATAAAAACACACCTGCATACAACCGTCTCCACACCGAATATAATCTCTATGCAAACCCAACCGTATTTATAGATGGTGGATACAAAGTACTGCTCGGTTCAAACCATGAAAAAACAGTTTTTGAAGAGGCCATACAAAAAGCACAAAACCGTACTGTACCAAACCTTGAAATCACCATGAGTACAGAATATGATGCCACAACTACCATACTACATACTACCGTCGTCATCAAAAACAAAGAACAACAACCATACTCTGGCAGACTCCGAGTGTATCTAACTGAGATTGTCTCACGTTTCAACGACTACAATGGAAAACCGTACCACTATGCACTCCTAGATTTTCTCATCAACACCGATATTACGATTAACGCGCAGGGAAATTTTGAAATTTCAGAATCACGAAATATTTCTGATCTTGACCCCGACAATCTTATGCTCTACGCAGCAGTATTCAACGCCCAGAAACAGAATGCATATTCTGACCCCCCGAGCAATACAAAACAATTTGATGCTTTCTATGCTGATGCGGTCAACGCAACACGAGTAATCCAAGGAGGCAATCTCCCCCCTGAAGTGGGCATTAGTTTACCTGAACAAGGAAAAATCTATATTCGAGGAAAACCCCGATTAACATTTTTATATAAAAACCGATTGTTAAGAAATACAATTCTTATTGGAACACCAAAAATCAGTATCCATGCCGATGATGACTCAGCGATCAGCAAAGTAGAAATCTACCTGAACAACGAACTTGCTGGAACACTCACTGCAGAACCATATGAATGGTCACCAGAAAAAAAACTCGGTAAACAGCCATTCTTACTACCAAAAAGGTATACGATTCTTGTCAAAGCATACGATGATACCAATAAAACATCAACTGCAAGTATTACCGTCATCGCTTGGCATGCATTTTAAAACGGCAACGGCACGTTGAAGCTTTTTTATTGCCTTCTGATACGTCTGCTGTTCATCACCGCAAGTATATTTCGAGATACGACAAGTACAAAAGGATATATTCCCAACTGAAACGCATGCATGAACCGACGAATCGTATTTTTGATTGAATAAAAATCAGCGTACATCAATTGAACACCCCGGATGAGGTCATCAGCAGACATATTTTTCGGTTGAAAAACCACATTTTTCAAGGTATACAGCGCCCAATCCTTTGTAAGAATTCTTCCTTCTCGTTCAAGCTCTGCAAACAATGGTGTGCCAGGAAATGGCGTCAGAATACAGAAATCAACAACATCAATTTTCAGCTGGTAAATCTTCTGAAGTGTTTCCTGAAAAATCTGTGGAGTATCGGTATCAAAACCAACCATAAAACAACCAACAACAGCCATGTGATGCTTATGAATATTGGACACTGCTAAGCCGTACTCAGAAACCGTATTGGTTTTTTTCTTCATGACGTCCAGGGTTCTCTGATCAACTGATTCAAAACCAACTAGCCATGAGATACAACCTGCTTCTTTCGAAAGACGAACCAGGTCCTCATCCTGAGCAAGAACATCAACATTTCCATTGCAAAAAAAATGCTTTCTGAGACCTTTCATCTGTCGAAAGAGTTCTTTGGTGTACCCTGGATTGATCGTTAACGACGCATCATAGAATATAAATGTCTTCTGAGGAAGTTTCTGAATTTCACGAACTACTTCCTCAACCGGTCGAAAATAAAGTTGTGAACTTCCAGGAATACTTGCCTCAGGGCAAAACCAACATTTGTAGGGGCAACCCCGTGTTGCCTGAACCGCACCGGTGAGCACAAAACCAGGTAATTGAACCTGAGTCGGTGGAATATACAACTCGCGATCAAAATACGTTCCGTAGTAGAATGGTTGTAATCGATGTTGTTCAGCATCACTGAGTAGCTCAAGCCATACCGTCTCAGCAGGGCCAATCAGAACACTATCAGCATGTTGCTTTGCTTCGTGAGGCATCAACGATGGATGCATACCGCTCAGAACAACAGGGATACCGATGCTTCGAAAACCATCTGCAAGTTCGTAAGCATGCGGTGCTGTTGAAGTAACAAAATCGATAAGGACCAGATCATAGTGTTGGTGAAAATCAACTTCATCATAGCGTTCATTGAGAACAGTAACCGTATGTTTCTTTGGTGTTAACGCTGCAAGTTGACGAGCAGATAGCGTTGGAAGAATTGAAAACATGGTCAAAAACCATATATCAAAAAAATGATACTTTTGTTTCCCCATCCAAACTGTTTCAACAACAAGAATATTCATACAAAATCTACGAAAGCGGTTTTTACATTAAGAACATTTCGAATTCAAGAGAAAAAAGAATTATCGTTTGCATGAACATTTTTTTGATGCAAGAATTTGATACTGTTTTTCTACCGGATCAAGCACCACTGTCTGGTCCTGCTCACCAGTTGCAAGACGGTGATCCAACGGACTTTTATGCTGATATCCTCGACGCAACATTTCATTGACTAATACCTCATGGCGATGATACAACGCAGCAAGTTTTCCTTTCCAACGAAGTGTCTCAGGATGATGGGCATAGCCACGCTTGTTCTGGGTAAGAATTGACCAGAGTGCATGTAACTCTCGATGCTCACCAAGTAAATGACTCCGGCATAATTTTTCTGCAGGAATATCCCATATTCTCATAGATAACAACTAAACCATACACTCAGTGTACTGAAGGGTAGTAAAAAAGAGATACGTATTTAAGGAATTTTCGCAATCTCAACATCATAAAAAACTATCGGAGTTCCTATGTCTCGTTGGTATACCCCCTTG
Organism: Candidatus Thermoplasmatota archaeon; assembly: GCA_038884455.1. Taxonomy (NCBI): domain Archaea; kingdom Methanobacteriati; phylum Thermoplasmatota; species Thermoplasmatota archaeon. The sequence goes on from JAWABU010000008.1 coordinate 19,240, forward strand.
TTTCTTGGAAAAACACTGAAAAGCTACCTTTGTAATCTTGATAGACTCCAACGGTTCTCTGAAGAACAACTCCAAAAATACCAAGACAAATCTCTCCAGAAAATAACCAGGTTTGCATTCACTGTACCACTGTATCATGATCTATATCACCATGCTGGTGTCAAACTCCAGGATATCCGAGGAGTAGATGATCTTTCAAAACTCCCATTCATCGGGAAAGAAGAAATTCGTCAGTATTATCCAAATGGAATTATTCCAACAACAAAAAACATCCGTGACCTTATCCAAATCTCAACCTCAGGAACCACCGGCAAATCTCTAGCACTTTTTGTTGATTACTTTGATATTATTCAAGGTTTATTTGGGTATCTCCGAGTCCTCAGAGAACATGATATACACTGGCCCACAGATAAAATAACCATTATCGGTGATTTCGCAGCACACACCGCTGAAACTGGATATGTGCAAAGGGGACTTCAAACCAAGATCATACCACGATTTCTGATGAAAAACATCCAATGGCTCAATACCAATGATCCACCAAAAAAACTTATCACAGAAATTGATCGCTTCGACCCTGATTTCATTGGAGGATATGTTGGTATGCTTGGACATCTTGCACTTCTCAAAGAAGAAGGATACGGAAAACAGATTCAACCGCGTTGTATCATCTCAACTGGAGCAGTTCTCGATGAAACTTTAAAAAAATTCATCTCGACAACGTTTAACAGTCCAGTTTTTGAGGCATACGGTGCAACTGAATCAGGACCAATCGCATATCAATGCCGCCATGGTACCTATCATGTGATGTCTGATCTCGTCTATCTCGAAGTACTCAAGAATAACACACAAGCAGTACCAAACACCCCTGGTCAGGTAGTGATAACAAAACTGTATGGATCTGGAACTCCGTTCATCAGGTATACCTCAATCAATGATATTGTTTCCCTCCGACTGCAACCATGCTCCTGCGGTTTACCTGGCCCGATGCTTGAACGAATCTACGGACGAGATGACCTCTCACTGGTAACACCTGATAATAAACTTATGCTTCCTGCATCAATTTCTGAGATATTTAGCAAGATACTCTATGGATTGAAAACTCGAATTATCAAAGATGTCCAAATTATTCAACATACTCTTACATCGCTTGAAATAAACGTTGTCCTTGATCCATCAATTCCACTAGAACATCTATCAATTAAGGATATCACCTCAAGTATACAACAAGGCTTCCGTGAGAAACTTGGCGTAACCGTAGATATCCAGATCAATATTGTTGCTGAACTTGAACATGCAGGCCCTCGCATTATTTCAAAAGTCGACCGGAAAAAACGAGAAATCCAAGGATATGTCTAATTGTTGAAAAAAAAGTATGACAAAAGACATACGTATCTTTATCCATCTTTTTTTTATTCGAGCTACTCTGAAGGAGTACTGTTTCTCATACAGTACATTCTACCACTAAATCTTCTCCTGGTGACAACAAAACGTAATATTTATATATTATATAAATTATATTTATTTGTTATATCTTTACCTCAAAATGTGGAAAAAAGGAATAACCACTATGAAAAAAAGATATAATTCCCCGAAATTCTTTCTTACAGATACCACCGCAGTTTCAGAAGAATTTACTGCGTTACCTGCACTTGCTGTAGTCATGATCGGAATCACGCTCTTCATCCTCCTCGTCACCAACGTATATGCGGCCTACGAAACACGCATCGACAGTATCAAAAAATACCAAACTGCAGATTTTATCGCAAATAAACTTACCAATCAAAACTGTCCGTTCAGCCAGACAGCAGGAATCGTCCAGTTGACCGAATATACACAAATGAGCAGTAACCCTTTCTGGCAGAAAATCCAACAAGAATACCAAGCGGCAGGAATTGGTTTTATGCTGAGACTATCATGGACAGATACACAAGGACACCATAGCATTGATGTACCACCGTGTATCCCTTCCTTTGATCTCAACAAAGTTGGAAATCGTGTTGCTGTCAGCAGAGATGTAACTATCCAACTGAATCCAGTAACAGACTGCCCCGGAAAACTCACCATAATCACCTGGAGTGTGTAAAAATATCATGATTGTAAAAAGAAGTATACAGAGAAACACGCAGGCACTCTCTGTTATGTACGACGCAGTATTTTTCATTGTCCTCGTCAGCCTCAGTGGAGCAATACTTTTACCCGCTCTTCAAAGCAAAACCGCACTTCAAGCATCTGTCGAAAAAAAACGAGAAGAAATAGTCGACGAAACATTGCTCATGCTGATGACATCACGAGATGAATTCTTCTTACATACCTTTGCAGGATCACAACTTCAGGATATTTTAGGAGATTATAGTGGTAACTGGCTGATCAATACCAGTATTCAAGCGTTACTTGGAAAACAACTATTGCATAAAACATATGCAGATTTATGCACAGAATCACTAATCTCACAGTTAAATATATTCCACAACCGACTAAATATATTTACACAACAGTATGCTACTTTGCTAGATAAACGCATTTCGAATGTAGTTACCTATCATATTGGCTCGAAATATGCATTCAATTTAAGTCTTGTTTGGCATCCTATCCAAGGAGTACCTTTCGGCGGAGAACTGTTCATCGGACAAGAACCACCTCAGACAAACATCTATGTTGCCACATCGTATATTACCCTACCTGAGACAAAACTGACTACATGGTTAGCACAAGCAGAACAATACCTCATGGAAATGATAAAAAATAATTCGGTATTACGAAACATTCAAACCTATCTCAGCAACTTCGATACTCTCAACCAAGCAATGGTACGGGAAAATCTGACAGAACTGATTAATACGACTTTCCAAGCTGTGCTGTTTGATGGTGTGAACGTTACTATTGGTTCACACAGATATGCTTTTCCAGGGGTGATCAATACAACCATTGATTATATTTTTGATAAAATTCAAACCTCAGTCAGCAACATTCTCAATAAATCACTTGGTAAGATAACCAGTCTGCTTAACACCATTGAGAACGGCATTGATATTACGAGATCACTGGATTCATATCTGAAGAATGCCATACTTCCACTGTTAACGCAACTCATCCCTGGTTTTGATGGAAGTACTATAACAAATCTTGATGAATTGTTTAGTGTGCTAAAAACGACGGTAATTACAAAAACAAAAGAAGTTATAGATGGTGTTCTCACACCCTATATTACTATATTTGTGGACATGATTATGAATGTTCTAGGATCTACAATTGATTCGGTAGCTGAGCTTGGAGGAGAGGTTCTCGAGTTCTTCAATCAACGAGTCAACATCCTTCGAGCAGAGATACGATTAATGATTTGGGAGGCACGTTCATGATGAAAAGAAAAAATCTATTAAAAGATGATTGGGCGCGTATTCCATTTAGTATCATTGGAGTATTTTTACTCATCGGTAGTAGTATAACAACGGTGTATATCTCACAATTAGAAAATCAAAAATCAAAGGAAATCTCTACAACAATAGAGACGAACGATATAGATCCTATTGTCAAATATGTCGAAGCAGATCTTGCACGATGTTTGAACTATGCTGCTTGTAGCGCGTTGAATGAAATTGGTAAAAACCCGGTTGCTGTTCCTTTGAGTGGCACTGAATTGTATTTTGATGTGAACTACGACAATACAATCGATGAAGTTGATGTAAATATAAATCGGATGCGTGTTGATACCTACTATCTATTGAGCAAACTGGTACATGAAAATTTCAAAAACGGGCGGTATACCGCTGGTAAATATAACGTGACGGTCACCATGCCAACATCATGGCGAGAAGTAACTCTTGAAAAAAACATCATCAAATTAATGATGAGTCGCGTTCTCGATAACGGTTGTAAGAATGAATATCCAGTATATCCTGTTCTTCGAGTGAATATGTCGATTTCAGTGAATGATACGATACTTGGAAAAACGGTGTTTACTAAAAAATCGGTGATTATGACGGTTATTACAAACCGGTATCCACTCCTTGAAGAACTGACTCGTGAGTTTGATTCTCGGCTCAACGGTTCCTGGAGTTCATTTGGCATTAATTCATTGATTTTTTTGATGCCAATGACCTGGATCCATGCATGGGCACAATATAAAACAAATAAACCGCTTAACATTGTAAGTACCACATGGCTTGAATTTGTGACAAATAGCGCCCTTCTCCTCGAGGAGGGATTTGTATTTAACAGCGTTGACCCAGTAGGTCTGGTATATACTGGATTTGGGTTTGGGCGTGCTGTAGCTGAAGACATCACCATGAATCCTGACTCGCTCGAAGATATCTCTGCTACGATCTTAAGTGAACAAGTACAAAATCCGATTGGAACAAATAATTTCAAAAATAATTACGATGCCTTTGCTCGTAAATTTGGTGAAACACCTTTGACCAGTGATCAATTACAGTTTACTCCTGAGGTAAACATCAGTAAAGTCTGTAAAGAAGAAGCTGATTATATCCTTGGTGATCCTGATGGAAAAACCATCACAACCGTACTGAATGCATACTCAGCAGAGGTGTACACTAGGGTCACTCGAACAACCTATCAGCACAATCAGCGTTCAATAAACAACTCCGTTAATGCTGCGTATACTGACGACAGCTCTGAACGAGAGCGAGACGGCGAAGCACGTGCTCAAGCTGAAGCGATGGGACCGCCATGTCCTGCGTGTGGGAACTGGTCATTTGCTGGAGTCAGTTTTCAACGGATGTACACATCTCGGATCACACAAGAGTTTACAGATCTGCAAGTGAGTGAGGCGCGTTTTCAAAAAAATATTGAGTTTGATAATCGTAACGTTCCTGTCGTTCTCGGTGGCGAGTCCTGGAAGATAAAAAGAACCCAGACACAAACGTATTCTTGGACCTCGTGGTCATCCTGGACAGCAACCTGGCGTAGCGACAAAAGTTCGTGCAGCCCGTGCGCTACAACAATAATATTACCGTCAGTAGGTCACACTATTTCAAAGGATTTCTTTGATAACCAATGGGTAAATATCACTTTTGAAAGTGACGTGTTCGCTGCGCTTTCAGATGGATCAAAAAATGATATTCTCAACCCATTTACCGAAGCAAATTTTGATACATCTGTCGACCCAAATCTCAAAAAGGTGTATAAACGTGATCCAGTTCCTGGAAATTGGACGCTCCTTACTCGGTATACAACCGACAGCGGATGGCCATCTGATATGAGTTGGACCTCTGAACCTCGCAAGGAGACTCTCCGCATAAAGAGTGGTAGACTTCTTGGTGCCGACAAACGATATCCAAAAGCAATTAACCCTGAAAGATACCAATACCAGTATGTATTGTATCCAGAGTGGTTATACAGTAAAATCAGTGCGGTTATCATCGATTGGATGAACCGTATTCCTCAGCAGATTAAAACAACTAAAACCGTTGACCAAAATACCTCCCCTGATGTCCTAGAACAAACGATATCCTCTACGCTGTTCTCACTCTGGAATTCAAAGAGAAGTAGCTGGAATGCCGAACTTGCTTCAACATATAAAACAGGATCAAAGTATACAAGCACTGCTGCGAAAGTGATGTACTACCTCCTAATGCGGTATCTCGACCGAATCGAGGCAAAAGTTTCTGGGATGAGCCTCCAAAATACAATAGAAAACAGTATCAACGAGGCATTCACCCAAGCTGGAATCAACGATTGTTCATATAGCCAACTGAAGGATGCCGCAGCCAGTGCAAAATCGTTGACTGAGTTGTTACTCCCGCGTTTTCCGTTGGCGTTTGTCATGAATCTAACCGCTCCCTACATCCCATCAAATCCCTACAGTAGCTGGACTGAACCATTCCAATGTGCAGTTGTTCACGAGCCGTCGTTTCTTAGCAAACCAAACTATGAGAAGTATTACACCCCCTCAGGTGAACATGGGAACGAACAGAAATGTAAACTACGGTACCAGAACATTAATCTGTTTAGCCCTGGCGCTGGAATCAACGATCTGATCGATAAAGGATTTGATGCAGTAAATACTATGGTCTGCAGTGCACTCGACACTGGTTTTACAAAGCTTGATGAAATCGCAGCTGCAGCAAACACAACAGTTAAAAATCAGGTTCAACAGGCTTTAGACAACATCACGAACGAGATCCATCGGCAGCTTCTTGCAAATCTGAGCAATAAGATCACCCAATCATTGGAGAAAAGTGCAACGATGATGCATTTAAATATAAGCATTCAGCGTCTCAATATACCATCGATTGTTTCAACTGTCCTTGGACAGAGTAAAGATAACGGAAACCCAAGATATGCTCATGATTTGAACATATCACAACATGCGATTAATATCAGCAGTAGAATCCAACAGCAGATAGGTAATCAATATAGCTATCTATCAACTGAAATAAAAAATGAAATCATGAGTGTTATTGATAAGCAGGTGCTGAGCGTGTATACAAAAGTTGTATCTGATACTATCAATAACTCCAAAGAAAAATTAAAACAAGAATTTGGCGTGCTGAGTAGTAAACTCCAGAAATGGGCAAACAACCAACTATCCAAATTAATAAGTTCGTTTATCCCGGCAGGGCTTCCTTTGTTACTGCCTATCGGTTGGATCATGACGCTCAACGTATGGTATATCGACGTGAGCGGACAGATACCGTTCTTCCAGGTGAGCGACAGCTATGATGAAACCATGGCACATCCCTTCTGGGGACATACAGCACAGGAGTACACCCGGAGGTATATGCCGGTTTTTATTGATCTTAATGGTGATGGACAACCTGAATATCTCATTGGACATAATCGACCGATTGATTTTGAATATAAAACTGCGACCTGTGCAATTGTACCCGGTAAAAACAAGGTTACCGGCATGGGTGATCGCATTGGAGGATGGGATGAAACATCATCATATCCATAAAAATCAACAACCACTCTAAGTACCAGGAGAGTCTATGAACAATCAGAAGAAAAACCTCCTGCTCATGTGCATGATAAGCATAGTGCTCGTGAGTTCGGTATCTACCACAACAGCGTATAGAGATGAACGAATATCAGTTTATTTTTATTTCACATGGATGAATGATGATGGAACATGGCATGAATGGCATAACGTCAGCAAAGAGGGCTATATCGAGGACCAAATCCTTCAAATTGGACAGCCGATCAAATGTAAGATCATCGTGACACCGCATGTTCGATGTATTTTTACAATAGAATTATCAGAAATCGGGACTCCACATGCCTATGATTTATTAGAAGGTACCTATGATGCAGCGAAACCAGGAACAGGATTTATGGTTTTTGAAAATCAGGAGCAAATAGACGACCAAAAACAAGTATTTAAAGACTATAACATCCCGCTCTATCACCAACCACAATATCTGCTCATCAATGAACCGCTCGAGTATACCTGGGTTTTACGGCCGAATGCTAACTGGTCATGTGAAGGTTGTAGCGGTGCACCACTCAACTGTGACTTTGTTGCCCAAAATTTCAAAAAAGGTGAAAACGTTATCATTGGTGTGTCCTTTGCTGTTCCCATTATCAGGGGATACTGGACTGGCCCAACGTACCACCCAAGCAATGCAGCAAATACCAAAAACAATCCCCAAGAAAGTACGAGCACGCCAGGATTTGATCTGTTCATACTCATTATCTCACTTGTTACTTTTCTAATCATCCTACGACAGACATGCCGAAACCGATAAAAACAGGTGTTTCTCAGCACCTGCATAGCAGCTCTCATCACCATCTCTATATCTCTGAATCGATAGAGTACCAAATTCGTAAGGTGACAATTTCTAATTGTATTTCTTGAAAAGTTACGTTTCAACAAAAACAGACGCCAAGGAAAAAATGTACCGTTCCGAAATGCACATCTGAAAAAGTGTACTGTTCAACAGATATACGCTATGACTGATGATCCTGAAAAAATCAACGTTCCAACACCGAAAACTATATAATCCATACAAACCTAATAGTATTAACAAGTGTTAAATGAGGGATTAAAACTATGAAAGTGGTTCTCTGTAATGATGGAGTATGTATTCCTCCAAAATGCCCGGTTGTTGACATTCGCGACGACCGTGTCATCATTGGTGAAAAAAACAATGTTTGTACCTTAACCAAAGAGCAATTTAACATTCTGAAACAAAAGATCAAAAACGGCGAAATATAACACAAACCTGATTTCGCCCACCTCACTTCTTTTTTTAATGATGAAAGCCAACCCTGTTTTGATGATACAGCTCAACAGCATCACGCACAACATCTGATAATAACATACGTCGTTCCTCATTGGTCCCTTTTCCCAACGTCCCATACAACGTAGCAAAAAAGGGTTTAACATCACCATGATCATACCCAAGGGTAACAACAGTAAACATGGGAATACCTTGTACATCTTGAGTGTCATAAATACGCTGAGATGCTCGTAACCGCTCGGTTGTATGATGAATATTAATATAGATAAAGGTAATATTCGTATCAAAAAGTCGGACTGTTGTTGAAAACATATCCTGCTTCCCGAACTCAACTGAAAACAACTCTTTGATTACCGGATACATAATATCACAGCCAAGACAGGAATCACCACTGTAATGAAGAAAAACTACCCCCTGAGAAAGATTCTGAACAACGAAATCAGGATGCGACATACTATCAACCGTGTTAAAACTAAAATTAACTGTGGTTTTTGGTTGCAATTTCAAACAACTCAAACAGAGTACCTGTACAATACCCTCATATACTTCAGAATACACCGGAGTTGCAAACAGCATCCCTACAAACAATGCTGAAACAACAACCAGTGCAGTTATTTGAACAACCAGTATTTTTTTCATGATCTACATCCTCTCAAAGGTGATGAGTTTTTTCGGACAAGTACTCACGCATTTTCCACAGAGAATACATTCAGGATCGCGGTGCATCGTTGGCACGTCAATACCCATCGGACACTGCAATGAACACATATGACAATGAACACAATCTTCTTTATGAACTTCAACATGGAGAAAACTTATTTTATTAAACACTGCAAAAAAAGCTCCAAGTGGACAGAAATAGCGACACCAACCCCGCTCAACCACAAAAATCAAGATGATAAACAAAATAAAAATAACCAAGGCAACAGGGAAGAAAAAATTTGGGACAAACTTTCCAGGATACAAAATAAGAACAGGGACTGTTCCCGTCAGAAAACCAACCGGACAAATATCAGTAAAAATAAAACCAAGGAGATAGGAGGTAGCGAAAACAAGGCCAATAAGAACACCATATTTTGTATACCGGAGATACTGTTCACATCGATGTTTACCGATGGTTTGAATCAGCCTAAATTTTTTTAACTTCCGTGCGAAACGTCCAGTACCACGTTGCAACAAACCAATCGGACATGCCCAACCACACACTGCTCGGCCAGTGGTTATACCAAAAAATCCAAGAATGAGAAAAGGATACAAAAACAACCGCCATGCAAAACTACCTTTATCAACACTTTGCTCAAATGCACGAAGCGGACATGCTGCTGATGCAGCAGGACAAGCATGACAGTAAAAAAAAGGAAAACAAAAACCGGTTTTAACACCAAGTGCACCAAGATTCGCTGAAAAAAACAAAAAAATTTGAGTAATCAACCGTTGGAATTGTAATCGCATCATTTTCTCTTTGTATACAAGAAAGTTATCAGCACAACAAGACTAACTGCTCCCACGTATAGCAGTAGTTCAAAAGCTGGTGTTTTATTATCTGTTGGAGTATTGCCATCCGATTTTGGCACTAGATCACGATTGATGTCAGAGGTCTTTTGCCAACCTTGTTCACTATGAACAATAGCTGCATAAGTAATATAGGTTGCATCCCCATGTGTTAACGACACCGTTGCTCGATATGTCCCAGGAGCAACCTCAGTCATAGATGTATTCTGTGGCGTGTAACAAACACCAGTATTTTTATTACATTCCTGGACAAAAAGATAGACGCCGTGTATTTGTTCTCCAGTTACATCAACGGTAAAGGTTACTGATGATTGAACGGCTGGTGCTTCTGGACTGACCTGTATTTCACCAATCGTCGGTGGCGCTGCAGAAACCACACTCGAAAGTATCGCGATCATCGCAATAATCACGCCAGACAATACTGCTTTTTTTTCAAACTGGATATTCATACTCATTCATTCTCCTTTTGAAACCTTAGGATTATTTTAGTTTTTCATCAATTTTTGAAGCAAGCGTTGCGTAGGATTCATAACCAACGTGTGAATAATAAATGTTTCCTTTTTGATCCAAAAGATACAAACTTGGAACACCCTGCGGGGCGTAGAGTGTTCGAATCGCCCCCTGTGAATCATCAACACCAAATATCCAATCAAGGACAATCCCATACTGTTCAAACGTATCAAGCATGTTGTTGATCATATCAACGGTCTCTTGATTCATCCAGACATCAATTGATACAATCACCACAGAATTTTTTGAATAATTCTCAGAAATCTTTTTCAGTTCAAGCATCTGATACCAACAGGGCTGACAATTTACCGCCATTAAATCAAGAACAACGATTTTTCCAGCAAAATCGGCCAACGAACGAGTACGACCATCAAGAGTAGTAAAAACAATATTTTCAGCATACTCAGTGGTTTTATCAGAATTGATACAACCACTAAGCATCCCAAGAATACTGACAGACATCACTAGAAAAAAAGATATCAAACGAGTGCTGCTCCGTATCATTGTCCATCCAAAACCATCAGAGTTTCTGGGTTAACCGATGTTTCAATTGATCCTTAGGCAGCGCACCAACAATACGATCAACCAACGAACCATTTTTAAAAACTAACAACGTCGGAATACTCATAATTTGATGCTGAGCTGACACCAACGGATTTTCATCAACATTAAGTTTACCAAAAACAATTTTTCCCTGCATCTCCTTAGCAAGCTCTTCAATAACCGGTCCAATCATACGACATGGACCGCACCAGGGTGCCCAACAGTCAACCACAATCGATGGGTATTTTTTTACTGTTGCATCAAAATCACCATCAGTGATGTGCAACGGTGTATTTGGCCATTTTTGTTCCATTTTTTTTCCTCCATAAAGATATTGCTTTCTGATCTGTTCATATTTTTTCTTTCTGAGTTCCTCTAACTCATCCATAAGATGTTGAGATGGACATTGTACTATATAAGTGTTCATCCTTGAGTGTCTTGAATCCACTTCCGAATCCGCAGATAGCCAAGATGCTTTTTTCCATCAACCCATAGAATCGGGGCGGTGATTTGAAGATCATCAAAAACATGATATTCTTTTGCCAGGGCAACATCTGATTCAGTCCACGATGAGAAGTCATGGGGAAAGGTTATCACCTCAACATCGGTTCTGTTTACCAAGAGTTCTTTTGTCTGACTGCATTTTGCACATTGTTCAAGGCAAAATAATATTTTTTTTTCCATACAGATAACCCGCGAGAAACAGTTCGAGCTGTATACAACCATGATTCTTTTTTTGCTATTTGAACGTTCTTATACCTTTGTTTAACAAAAAAATGTTGTTGGAAAACAATGTATAAAAAAACTATATGAACCATTGCCACATATTCTGTTCTCAGAAACAGATATGAATGACCAAGTAAAAATCGTCCGAGATCCTATCCATGGAAACATAAAAGTTGAAGATATCTTTAACGAACTCCTTGAAACTAGAGAATTACAACGATTGTATAATATCAAACAGCTCGGGTTTGCCCATCTTGTTTTTCCTGGGGCACATCACACACGCCTAGAACATTCACTTGGAACATATAATATCGCTGCACAAATCGTTGAAATCTTACAACTCACATATGAAGAAAAACAGTTAGTTAAATGTGCAGCATTACTCCATGATATTGGCCATGGTCCGTTTTCCCATACTCTCGAATCGATTCTTATCGAAAAATTCAATGTTGATCATGTTGATCTTACAGAAAAACTCATACGAGGGGCGTACGACATCTTTAAAAAAGAAGAACAACAATTCATTGAAACAACCTCAGTGCATCAAATACTTACAAAATATACTATTGACCTCGATGCGTTATGTTCTATCATCCGTGGAGTTTTTCTAAAAAAACCATACCTCAGCCAACTCTTGAACAGTACAATTGATGTCGATCAGCTCGATTATCTCATGCGTGATGCATACTACACAGGAGTTGCGTACGGCATGATTGACGTTGATCGACTGCAACAGACTCTGCTCATTTTCAACGACAATCTAGCAGTACAACGAAAAGGTGTCAATGCTGTAGAAAACATACTCATGGCACGAGGACTCATGTACTCCTCAGTCTATTTTCACAAAACTGTTAGAATCGCAGAAATCATGCTATCGAAAGCAATCGAATTTCTCGAACATGTCGAACCATTCTCTTTTTTCAGAATGACCGACGGAGAAATCATCGAATGGCTCAAACAACAAGGTCGATATCAACAAGAAATTGTAACTCGTTTAAAGTACCGGCATTTGTTCAAACAAGCATTTATGCTTCCCTCAACAGATCACAACCAACAACACACTGACCTTATCAGAAACCTTGAAGACTCGCGAAAAAGACATGAAAAAGAACGAGAATTTGAACAAAAACTCGGCATTCCTCATGGTCACGTCATCATCGATATCCCCTTACCCGAACTGCAACGATCAGAACCACGTATTCAAAAAACAGATATCAGAATCGTCGATGATACCACAGTACATACGCTTGATGAGTTTACACCGATCGCGCAGGCGATACGTTCACGAATCGCTCCTGATTGGAAACTTATGATTGTAACTGATGAGCGATATCGAGAAAAAGTATCCGGTCATGCTGAAAAAATACTTTTCTCTTGAGAATAAAGGAGAGAATGGGGAAGATCGAAGGTGGTGAGGAGAGATTCAAAAAGTTCAAGTCTCCCCCATTCTACCCTAATGCATAAGGAGAGACAGTATATAAATTTTTTTATAGAATAAAAATTCTTTCTATATTTAAGTGTTTATAAATGTTATTATTTATATTCAAAGTTATGAAAATTGTAAAAATTTTTTATATCTGTTGAAGAAACTGAAGTATCTCTTCAATATCCGCATGATGTGGAGTTTTTGAAGAAATATAATACCCTGCATAGGCATTGGCGAAGAACAACCGCTCTTGAGCAGAAAAACCATGCAACTCTGCAAAGATATCACCTGCATTCCATGCATCACCTGCCCCAGTTAATCTATAAATCGTAGGAACTGAAAGAACAGGTACACACGTAAAAGAATCACCATAGGAACATGAAAAATCTGCGGTGTGAATATCAAGACGCGCAGAAATATGTTGTTTGAACATCTTTGCAGCTCTGAGGATATCCTCTTGTTGGGCTTTTTTTAGTTTACTGAGATGCATAAATTCATTTTCATTTAAACCAAAAATATCGAGATTATGACTCGTCACAACATGTTTCATCAAATGTGAAAGGTCCTGGAGTCTTGGCGAAGGATCACCGCAATCAAAAAATGTGGTAACACCTTCTTTCTTTGCATACGAAAAAACCTCTGAAGCAAGAGATGTACCATATGCATTTAGATTCCAATTGACAACACACACCATGGAACACTGTTTGATAAGTGCCAAATCATTTTCATCAAGAAGTGAAAATGAAAAATCTGCGACAGATCCTGGATCACCAAGCATAACATTTGCTGCATCCTTTTGAAATTCTAATGCTGTAGTTAAGGCTATCTTTCCATCAGTTTTCACATGTGATAAATCAACACCATGCTTCCCAAGAAAAAAGTCTAACAAATGATATCCTAAAGGATCGGTCCTACAAATCAAATATGAAGCAATTCCGAGACGCGCAAGTGCAAGTGCAGTGTTTGCTGCATTACCTCCCTGCGAAATACTTTGAGCAACACCAGGGATATTACCACCACCTTGCAATCTTTTTTGATCAGCCTGCGACACAAAATGTGCCCATGAGTCATAAACGACAAAATGATCAACAAAAAAATCTGGAAGTAACACCACAGCCCTATCTTGCTTCCGGGGAATCTGCTGTAACCGTTCGATAACCTGTTTTTTCAACACATCATCCATATCGAAACCTTCAAGTTAGTAGAGGATATTCAACAGTGTAATACGAAGAAACCTTTCAAGTTTTCCTTTTTCAAAAACCTGCCGAAATCACATTCATTAAACAGCAGGTACCAAACAAAATACCCTAAACATAAACCTTTTGTAGCTCTATCGTCTTACTTTCTTTACGTCGATGGAAAAAAAAGTTTTTCTCAAACAACCTGAAAATATAGCCGCATTAACCACCTTGACTCTGATGGGACTTGGTGGAATTCAAATCTTTTTAGGAGAAAACGTCTCACAAAGTGTCGCATTAACCGCAAACGGCATCGACTGTATCGGAGATGCTTTTGTATCGGGTGTTGTGTGGATTGGATTACGCTATTTAAAAAAACCAGAAGATCACCGATTTCATTTTGGATATTACAAAATAGAAAATCTTGCGTCGATTATCGCTGCAGTAATCATGCTCATCCTTGCAGGATATATCTTTTATCAATCGTATCAACAACTCATGAACCCCCGACCAATCATGCTGCCATTTCTTGGTGCAAGTATTGCTTTTATCGCTGCGTTTATCGCATGGGGTTTTGGGATTTCAAAATATATCAATGGGAAGAAAACAAAGTATAGTTCAATCAAACTTGATGCTATTAACACGCTTAAAGATGGAACAACCTCCTTTCTTGCAGGTATTGCATTAATCTTTGGATCCTTTGGTATCACTCTTGCTGATGCTGTGATTGGTTTTATCATCGCGGGCATCATTGTTACCATAGGGTTTGCAGCAATCAAAGAATCAAGTTCGATGCTCGTTGATGCATGTGATGGAGATTGTGTTGCCTACGGTTTGCTCATTAAAAATCTTGCTGAACGTATTCCTGGTGTGCAAGCAGCTCGTTTAATTCGACTCCGTCGAACAGGACCTGTGATCCAAGGAGAACTTGAGATATCAGTATCTGGTGATATGCCTGTAAAAGAGCTGTATATCATTAAGCAAAAGATAGTACAGCTTACTCAGCAAAAAATACCTGAACTCCAACGACTTACTATCTCATCACTACCCGATCATCACAATAGAAACCATGAAACAATCCCCGAAGAATCAAATAAAAAAAGAGACATAGACACATAAAGAACCTGTTAAAGTACGCCATTATCTTTTTATGAACATCAGGGATACAACCCTACGGAGACAATCATATGACATACTATACTGAAGTTGAATATATCAGAAAGCAGGCGATGAAAAATAACCAATTCTACGCTGAATCACTCCCGATGATTGCAAGTGAAAATATTCTATCACCATTATGCCGAGAGATGCTCATCACCGATTTTCATGGACGATACGCAGAAGGAACACCACACAACCGATATTACCAAGGATGCAAATATTTTGATCTCGTTGAAGAAAAAGCAATAGAACTTGCACAAAAACTCTTCAACTGCTCCTATGCAGACGTTCGACCAACTGCAGGAACAACCGCAAATCTCGCAATCCTAAAAGCGCTGATAAAACCAGGAGAAACCGCAGTTGTTTTAGATCTTGCAAACGGCGCCCATATCTCCTTTGGGAAGTGGGGTGCTGCTGGTGTTCGAGGAATCAACCTCATCTCATATCCCTTTAATGACGAAATCATGAACATTGACGTCGACGGTGCAGTAAAACTCATCAAACAGGTAAAACCAACACTCGCGTTGAACGGCCAATCAGTCTTCTTATTCCCAAGTCCAATAAAAGAACTCGCCGAAGCAGCACATGAGGTTGGAGCATACCTCATCTACGACGCAGCTCATGTCCTTGGACTAATTGCAGGAAAACAATTCCAAGATCCACTCAGAGAAGGCGCAGATGTGATGAGCGGAAGCACCCATAAAACCTTACCTGGACCCCAAGGAGGTATGATCCTGTCTAATCATGCAGGTGACACTGAAGAGGATAAATCATTTCTCAGAAAACTCAGTTTTGGTGTTTTCCCAGGAATCACCTCATCGTATCACCTCCACCATGTCGCAGCAAAAGCAATAGCATTTGCAGAACATTTAGAGTACGGTGAAGCATATGCACGACAAACCATAAAAAATGCACAAAGCCTTGCACAAGCACTCCATGAAGAAGGATTTAACGTATTCGGTGAAAAATTAGGATTCACAAAATCCCATCAAGTCCTTGTTTCAATCGGGCCGAAAAAAGGAAAAGAAGCAGCGCAAAAACTCGAAGAAGCAGGCATTATCACAAACTTTAATACTATCCCTGGTGACACTGACCCGATGAACCCCTCAGGTCTCAGACTGGGCACACCTGAACTAACAAGAATCGGTATGAAAGAACAAGAAATGAAAGACATTGCAACCTTTTTTGCACGAATACTGCTTAAAAAAGAAGACCCGAAAAAGATCAAAGAAGCAGTAAAAACATTCCGCGCTGAGTATCAAGAAATCCACTACTGCTTCACAAAAGGATTCCGGGGTTATGACTATCATAAGTTGATATAACATGTTGGTTGCACTTAGTGGAACACCAGGAACTGGTAAAACAACGATAGCAACTCGTTTGCAGCACTCTGGATACCAGATATATAATCTCAATGAGCTTGCATTTAAAAACAACTTTATCCTCGGTGTTGATACGAAACGCCAAGCAAAAATTCTCGACATCCCGAAACTAAACCGATATATCAAGAACGTATTTTCTTCAAGAGAAAATATCATTATATTTGAAGGACTCGCAACCCATCTCTTGAAATGCATGCAGTATATTATTATCCTCCGATGTCATCCACAGGAGCTTACCCGGCGGTTACAACAACGGCAGTGGAGCCGAGAAAAAATCAAAGAAAATGTTGAAGCAGAAACCCTTGACATTATCCTCTGTGAGGCAACTGAACTCCACCCAGAACAACATATTTTTGAAATCGATACGACAGCACAATCTGTTGAAGCATGCACCCAGGCAATCCTTGAAATTATCCACAACAACTTCAAACCGATAGAAAAATATACCATAGGTACAATTGACTGGTCAGAAGAAATCCTCAACGACTATAAAATCTAAGTGAGACGTACATGGTACTTGACAAAAAAAGAGAAAATATTGATCCATTACTCACTAAAATCGCACACTATGGTACAGGTATCCCCCCTGACGTTTTCACCTGGCTTGCGCTTATCTGTGCACTCATATCAGGTATTTTTTTCTATTTTTCAACACCAACCTCTGAACTTGACAACTACTTTCTTTTTATCGCAGCGTTTTTTGTTTTTCTCAATGGTTTTCTAGACGCGCTCGATGGAAAAGTCGCAAAACTAACTGGAAAAGCATCAGCTCGAGGAGATTTCCTTGACCATGCCCTCGACCGATATGCAGACGTCTTCATAGTTGGTGGACTTGCCCTCAGTGTCTGGTGCCGGCCAAGTGTTGGACTGCTGGCAATGATCGGAATGCTTCTCACCAGTTACATGGGAACCCAAGCACAGGCAATCGGTCATAAAAGAGACTATTCAGGACTCCTTGGACGAGCAGATCGACTTGCCCTCCTCATGATCTTCCCGATACTGCAACATATCATGCTTCGAATCCCCGTGCAACTCCCATTCAACCTCACCGTACTTGAACTTATTCTCCTGTATTTTGCAGTCGTTGGAAATATTACCGCAGTACAACGTTTTTACAGCACCCTCCGATGGCTTCAGAGACCATGAAACAAGAATCAAAAAACGCAATTATCATCTCTACAGCTGAAGACACTGCTGAGCTTTGTCAACTCGCACACACTCTTGGATACGACGTTGGTAAAATTTTTATCCAAAAAAGAGACACACCAGATACGAATTACTATATTGGATCTGGAAAAGTCCAAGAGGTACATGACTTTATAGAACATGCTGATCATCCGATTGATCTCATCATTGTCAATGGTGAACTCAAACCATCACAATGGTTTTCACTTGAAAAAAAATTCAAAAAAGAAGTTTACGACAGGATCCGACTAATTCTTGCTATTTTTGAAAAACATGCAAACCGCCGCGAAGCAAAACTTCAGGTAAAACTCGCTCAACTTGAATATGAACGACCGTACGTCCGCGAACTCATTCATCGAGCAAAAGCAGGAGAACATCCTGGGTATATGGGTGGTGGTGAATACCCGGTTGCTGATTACTATGAAATGATCAAAAAACAAATGAAAAACATTCGAAACGAGCTTGAAAAAATCAGAACCACTCGCCAGCTCCATCGGCAGACACGATATACCAGCGGTTTTTACCTTGTCTCACTAGCAGGATATACCAATGCTGGCAAAAGCAGTCTTCTGAACGTTCTTGCACAAGAACATGTTTTTGTTGAAGATCAATTATTCTCAACCCTTTCAACTACAACCAGGAAGATTCCTCAGAACATGAAATACAAAAACATTCCACTGCTCCTTACGGACACCGTTGGTTTTATTGAAAATCTTCCTGCCGTCATCATTGATGCGTTCCACTCAACCCTAGAAGAAATCCAACTTGCTGATGCAGTAATTCTCGTTGTCGATAGTAGCGAACCAAAAAGGAGTGTGGAAAGAAAACTAAACGTATCCCTCCAAGAACTCCACGAGCTCGGTGTTACCGCACCGATTATTCTAGCGTTCAACAAAATCGACCTCATCACTGAAACTGAACTGAACGATCTGATTAAACATCTTGAAGAACAACACTACTTAACACAGAAAAAATATGTTGCGATCTCAGTACAACAGCAACAAGGACTCACGACGCTACTTGACGTGCTCTACAGTGTTCTTCCCCACGATGTACTTTTAACCCTTGAACTCCCGAACACCAGCGAAACCCATTCATTTATATCTGAATTGTATACAAAAACCTTTGTTACTGATATTCGATACAGTAAAACCGTAGTGATAACAGTAAGATGTAGTATGAAAATACAAGATAAAATCATTGCAGACTGCAACAAACTGAACGGAAAAATTCAAGAGCACAACTACGAACCCACCAGTAAAAGATACTCGAAACAGTAATACCACCAAGAGCTAGCGTATAGATAAACAAAGATTTTCTGAAAAGTCTTTAATAAACTTTATATTACATAAGGCTATAACGGGATGTTAGAGGTAGGAATATTATGGCTATAGGTTTCGTACTAATAAGTGCAGCACCTGCACATGAACATGAGGTCTATAACAAACTATCAAAAGTACCACAAATCATTGAACTTCACCCGTTATTTGGGGAATATGATCTTATTGCCAAAATTGAAGCAGAAGACTTTGAAACCCTTGGAGAGATCGTTGTTAATAAAATCAGATCAATTCCTGGTGTCATCGATACAAAAACACTGACTGGGACGAAATTTTAAGGGAGGTGAAAAATGGAAGGATTAGTTCAATATTTTTTAGGCATGCTCATGCTTGTTTTCGCTGTCGCAAGTATCATCGCTGGTATCTTTACCGCATACTTTGGCTCTGGAAAAAGTCGGATCGTTGGAGCAATACTTATCCTCATAGGATTAGTCGTTGGTATTCTGTTTCTCTGGGGCGCAAACATTTTAACATTCCTGCTGGGAACACCAATTGATTTAATCAACCTATCAGGAACCGTGCTCAACGGCATTGTTGCAGTTGTCGGTGCCGTCGTCGGAGCACTCATCGCTCTAGGAATATTCCTGCTAGCAATTATGAAAGCCTAAAGAATCATCTTGAAAAAATACTCATGAATCCTGAGATCAGTGGTAAGCTCAGGATGAAACGATAATGCCAGCAGATTATTCTGTCTGGCAGCAACTATTTTTTGATTTTTTGTATCAAGTGTTGCAAGTACCTGAATCCTCTTTCCCCATACTTCAGTAATCAAGGGTGCCCGAATAAAAACAGCTGGAAATGGTTTCTGAAATCCTAAAAATGTGATTTCTTGTTCAAAGGATTCCTTCTGCCTGCCAAATGCGTTCCGCTCAACACACATGTCCATTGCTTCTAAAAGATGAACCCCGGTATCGGAGTCAGTAATTTTCTTCGCAAGCAACACACACCCTGCACACGTCCCCATGATAGGCAACTGCTGAGATTCTAACCTTTGACGAAGCAGGATATACATACCAGAAGAATACAACATTTTTGAAATAGTGGTGCTCTCACCACCAGGAAGAATCAACGCATCAAGAAGATCGATATCTTTTTTTGAACGAACAGGAACAACCCTCCCCAGAGTCTCGTGGTTTTTGAACACCTGCTCCATCATAGCGATATGTTCATGTACCGCACCTTGAATACAGAGAACACCAACGGTTCGTATTGTTACCAACCTCTTTCTTGAAGCATATGTTCCTTGGAGAGTTTTTCAATCTCAATTCCTGGCATCGCATCACCAAGATTTTTACTTACCTCTGCAATAATCTGCGGATCGTCAAAGTGTGCAACTGCTTCGACAATCGCCCGGGCTCGAGCTTTCGGATTCGATGATTTAAAAATACCAGAACCAACAAAGACACCATCACTCCCGAGCTGCATCATGATTGCAGCATCAGCAGGAGTTGCAACACCACCTGCAGCAAAATTTACAACCGGAAGGCGTTTCAATGATTTGATCTCTTTCAGAATCTCAATGATTTCCTTATACATTGTTTTATAGGAATAATCAGAAAAGATGATCGTATCATCATGAACTGTTTGATTGGTCAACGTTGTATACGACGTACGATAGCTCTGCAGACATTCCTCAGCGAGACGATGCAGTTCCTTCTGATCAACAGTATGTACATAGGTAATCATGCTTGAAACCATGCGTTGATGACGTATAGCTTCAATAATATTTCCGGTTCCTGCTTCTCCTTTGGTTCGAATCATTGCTGCTCCTTCACAGATACGTCGAACCGCTTCTCCAAGGTTTCGACAACCACAGACAAAAGGAACCGTGAACTTTTTTTTATCCACATGATAAAAGGGATCAGCAGGGGTGAGTACCTCTGATTCATCAATCATATCAACACCAAGTGCTTCGAGTGCTTGCGCTTCAACAAAATGACCGATACGAACCTTAGCCATAACAGGAATACTCACGGCATCCATAATTTCTTGAATTATTTTTGGATCAGCCATTCGCGCAACACCACCATCAGCACGGATATCCGCAGGAACACGCTCGAGAGCCATAACTGCTACAGCTCCACTTTCCTCAGCAATACGAGCATGCTCAACACAAGTGACATCCATGATGACACCACCTTTTTGCATTTGTGCAAATCCGCGTTTCACCAATGTTGTTCCATGGCGTAGTTTAGTTATATCAAGATTTTTCATACGCTCTAACTCCCAACAAACTACGGTTGAAAAGGGGATAATTAAGAACCCCTTATTAATATGTGGTTCTACATAAATGTATTGTTTTATTCCACTGATGCAGTATATCAAAAATAAGGTTTAAAATTAGATAACTTAATCTGTCGAATGTATTCTTAAAACTCACCGTTGGTTAACAGGACGGCGGTGTGTAGGTTACAACTAGGATTGGTTTTGGACTTGCTGAACTGTATTCTTCAGAATAAATCTGTGATACAGCAGAGGTAACCTCACTGTCTGATTGAATCCCAATAGCAAACCAGTTTGATCCAAGCAGACTCTGCAGATCAGTACAAGCATTTGCTCCAAGATTAATCTGCTTATTTGTACCAACCACGGGGAATCCATTTTCATCAGCATACACGGTTCCCTCAGCAGCCTCATTATATATTGCTTGGGCACCACTTGTCGACGGCCGAGTGCCAACCATTTCATGAATATGACATCATGAATATGACAATCTATATTATTACTAGCGCCATGATATCTAAAAACAACATTGTTAATAATCGAACTATCCGGAATAGAAGAGATCTCCCATTCAACATATCCACGATATACGTCGAAAGAAACGCCAATATAAATTAATTCACTAGCACTATATTTGATTGTTCTATCTCTTAACACATCATACCTTATATATCCATCTTCAGTTGGATTATTCAATGTCGCGGTACACGTTCCATCACCATTATCCACATG
The DNA here is from genome assembly GCA_038884455.1 of Candidatus Thermoplasmatota archaeon. Taxonomy (NCBI): domain Archaea; kingdom Methanobacteriati; phylum Thermoplasmatota; species Thermoplasmatota archaeon. The sequence goes on from JAWABU010000008.1 coordinate 41,359, forward strand.
ACCAGCACCACATTCATAACACGGACCACCCCCACCACCATCACCACCATATGAACTTGCTTCAAAATAAATAAAAATAGCACCCGTATGCACACCACAACTATCCGGAGACTGTGGAAGACTAATTGAAATCTGCACCCAGACGAAATCTGTTGTACCATTCACCGCCTGGCCAGCATACTTCGTAAAACGAACACCCTCATTCGTCCAACCAGTTACTCCTTTTGACCGTTTATATCACCAGCATTCTGATTCCCTGCACCTAACACCCACACAACCGACCCGATTCCTGATTTTCCCACACCCTGATTCCATAAAAAAACAGAATCACTATCATCATCTACAAGCTTTGTTCGATTCGTATGCAGCCATATCTGCAGATAATCAGCACCGGTACTGCTCGACACATTCATATGCGTGATAGAGACGGGAAATGGCTCTTCATTGACAATCGCAAACGCAGCAGTATATGTTTTGTTATACCCTGCGCTAAAATTACCACCAAAATGCAGTTTCAGTGCAGCGTTGGTCCCATTGCTTCCTGCAAGACGCAATACCGTAATATTATCAGTTGAGTTATCACATGCTACAAAACGAATATCAGCATTACTTGGATGTCCAATACTATATTCATACCCAACCTGAGATGTTGCATACTGCGTCGCCATAACCGTACTCAAAATAACAAGTGCTATACCAAGAACTAACAAACGTTTCTGTAACCTCATCGAGCGCATCCACTCTAGTCCCAACTCTATAAAGAGTCAACGGAAAAGAGAATATAAATATTACTAAAAAATATGTCTTTTGAAAGGAAAAAAGAAGGGAAAGATTTTTTTATGCATTGGTGCCACGGATTTTCCGACGATCAACTTTTACACCAGAAGGTGAAACAATCATCAGGTTGTTCCCAATACCTGCGATGTCACCACCGATGTCATCGGTAATCCTCTTCAACTCGTTGGTGACTCTTTTCAGAATTACTTCTTCATCAGCGATTGCAGAAAAGTCAAGAATCAAAACGTTTCCACCGTAGACATAATCCGAAAGTACTTTTAAGTCATCGTATTGACGGATCTCACCTAAGGCAACCTTCATTTTTACTGAACCCATCGAATCGCCGGTTGAGTCGACATATTTTTCTAAATCAACATATCCTTCTGTTAAATCTGACTTTTTGTCGCCAAAAATTTTCTTTGCTAATCCCATACTCACACGCTTCTCCGTAATTTTTAACTACACATCTTAAATATATTTCTCTTTATAAACATTTGTCTTTGATTATATAAAGGAACAACACCATTTCAAAAAAAACGGAGCGTACACGATGTTATACTACATTCATGGTTACCAATCAAGCACATCCAGCACCAAGGCAGTTTTGTTTGCCCAAACACTTAAGGTGTATGCAATCAAATACCGCGAAGGCAACCCTGAAGATCTGGTTATTTCCGCATGTTTAAGACGGATAGCACAGACAATACAATCTGATCCTCAGCCGGTTCTCATTGGCTCATCCTTTGGTGGTTTTCTTGCAGCTGCAACAGCACTTATTCATCCGGTTCAACAGCTTATTTTACTCAATCCTGCAATCATCCCCCCTACAACATCACCTGATTCGATACCAGCTATGCCAAAGAGGATTCTGAACGAAATGATCGAGCCACGATTATTTCAGCAGAAAGTACCAACAAAGATTGATATATTGATCGGTACTCAGGACACGGTTGTTCCCAATCACTGGTCATTGGAATTTGCAAAAATCCAAGAAGCAACTGTCCATTTTTTTCATGATGATCATAATTTTACGCGGTATCAAGTTCAACTTCCTGAAATAATTAAAAAAATTATCAACCGTGAAACAAAGAGGTTATCCTGATGCTGACAGTTTCCAGAGATCATCACCAACATAATGAATGTTTTTAACTGCCTTACCGGTTGTACGTAATTTCATGGCTTCACCAGACATCAATGCGATACCCACGGCAAGTGGTTTGTGATGTTGTTCATCACATACCCAGACATACTCTCCTTCCTGAATTGTACTATCAACATCAACGATACCTGGTACCATGATATCAGCGCCTTTCACAATAAAACCAACTGCACCCATATCAACTACAACCCATGCGACTTCAGGCTGATATTTCATTAGACCACGTACTGTAAAAAAAATCCTAGTATCGACCATAAAAAAATCGATTGAGTTGTCCACTAAAAAAACTTGATACCGATCAAGAAAACCTGTTTCGACAACAGCTTTTTTTCCTGTTTTTAGACCCGGAAATCGAGACTTCAGACTTGAAAACAATTTCTGAACATCACGATGATTTAACTGATGTCGATTCTTCAGAGAAACTGTCATACTCATCTACCATCATGTATTCTTTTCAAATAATCTATATCATCCAAACTCTTATAAAGCATAGCTCTATTTGGGCTGTCCATATGACACAACCTATGGAGAAACCATTAAAATTACTACACGCAAGTTTAAACGGCAGGGTTATTGTTGAACTTCGCAATGGTATCGAATATCAAGGAATACTTGACGGGTATGATGTTCCCCATATGAACCTTGTTTTAAAAAATGCTGATGAAATCATTGCAGATCAGAAAAGAAAACATGACAAGATCATCGTTCGCGGTGACAATATTATTTATATATCTCCATAGAATACTGAGGTAGATTGCTATGACGAAAGGAACAACATCAAGTGCTGGCGGAAAAACCAACCATGTTGCCTGCCGACGCTGTGGGAAACATTCATTTCATGTGCAGAAGCGCAGGTGTGCATCCTGTGGTTTTGGTGAAACCAGTAAACTACGACACTACAATTGGGCACGATTAAAAAAATAATTCCCTTAACTCCTCATCGTTTTTTTATCAAATCTGCATTTTTTCACGTCTACCCTTTTTGCTAACGTTTGAATAGTATCTTCAAAAGATGGAGCAGATCTTTTCAGAACATTGTACAAGTTGTCTGATTTTCCTGTTCCAGTACAAATTCACGCTGATAGCGGTTTGATTGTTGAAGAGCTTCAGCATGTCAACCGAATGTTCTATAATTCTGTGACTGTTCAGTAGTGACCACAGAAGATACTAATTGACTTGTACACTACGTATGAGTAAGGGTACAGCATCTGGTTTTTGTATCTGATGGGATGTTTGTTGTTCGCTCGTCATAGTTTTTCCTTCCCTAAAAAATAATGTTGGAAACATGACAAAGCAAGCAACGACTAGCAGGATCGAATTGACATGGATACTAGTATTAAAAAAATTTCATCAAAGTAAAAAGGCGCGTTCAGGAAGAAGCTACTCTAATAGAATATCATATATAGTGAATACTATTGAATTGTAAGGGGTTTTTTTATGGAGGAAATAATTGATCTTGATCTTTGGGAGGAACGGAAACGACAAATTGAGCAGCAGCGAGAAGAAAAAATACGCAGAATGAAACAAAGTCAAGAAGAAGTAGAACGGCAAAAATTGTTTTGGTCTCACTGGGGATTCGAATAATCTACCAACTGTTGTAGCCGCTGTGCATTCTTCAACATATGATCATTATTGAAAAAGATATACACTGCATCAGGATGACTTTGAAAAATCCGTTCTTTAATTTCATAAAGTTCGTGATCTGAGTAATCATGCTGATACCAGTCAGTTTTTCCATGGATTCGCTCATAAATTACTGATTCACTCATGATCCTTGTGGGAAGTTCAGGACTATCGATACTAACTACAAGAACACCCTGTTTTTTACCCCACGCTATCATCTCTTGAGTAAACAATGATTCATGGCGGAACTCAACAGCGATCTTCTCAGAGCCATGTTCTTTAATAAAAGCTTCTATAGCACTGATATCAACAAAAGAAGGCGGCAACTGGAACAGATAATAATCAATGCTATCCTCAAGCGGTGTAAACAATTTTCTAAAACGAGTAAAACCTGCAAAAGATGTTTTGTTGAGTTTTTGAAAATGGGTAATCGAACGATGGACTTTGACAACCCAGGCGAGATGCTTTGCTTTTTTAGCCCATGCCTGAATCATAGTTGGATACGGAAATCGGTAAAAACTCATGTTCAACTCAACTGCATTAAAACCAGAATTCTGCAGATACCAATCCAATGAATTCCCCAGATTCCAATCATACGACCAACCAGAGGTTCCAAGAAAAATTGTTGTCATCAGTATCCGAAAACAAGTTGTTCTTCATAGTTTTTTTGAATCTTTTCATAGTTTCTCCGTGATGTTTGTTTATATGAACTCAGCAGCAGTAGATATTCTATGAGCATATTTTTTGGGGCAGCGTCAAAAAATCATAGAAAAATATGTTCCTGAGAAACAACAAAATCTATGTTGAAACATATTCATCAGAGTACTCAGTGAATTTCTTTTTTTCTGAAAGGTATATAAGCCACTTCTTTATATGCAGAATTGAAAAAAGAAAACATATTCCTTTGCGAGGATGATACTATGGGTTTCCTTCAAAGACTTGATAAGAGCATAAGCAAACTTGAAAAGCGAATAGAGCGAGAACAGATGAGAATTACCCAGTTGGAGATGAGGTTTGAGCAAAAAAAGATAACTAAAGCAGATCTCACCATTAAAAAACGACATCATGAAGAACGCATCAAAGCCTTTCAATCACGAATACAAACACTTAAAGGTATGACGGTGAAAGAAAAACAACATCAAGAAGAGAAAGCAGAAAAAAAACAAAAAAAACTCGAAGAAAAAAAGAAGCTAGCAGAAGAATAAAAAATGGATGTTATCTTTTAATTGTAAATTCAGTAAAGACTTCTTTTGATGAGGTATGCGTAACGTCAACACGGGTTACCTGTGCATCTGGTGGACCTTGATAACACCATGCAATCATTTCTTCAACCTTGGTTTTATCTCCAGAAAAAACAGCTTCAACACAACCGTCCTCGGTATTTCTCACCCAGCCGGTCACACCGAGTTGGTCTGCTTTTTGTTTTGTACTCGCTCGAAACCAAACACCTTGGACCTTTCCCGAGATCATCACATGTGCTTGTGCCATCATCGTTTTCCTCCTGAAAATCAAGGTTTAAAACGCAGTAACGTCCGCGGGAATGGAATAGTATCCTTGATGTTATCAACGCCACAGATCCATGCAACCACTCGTTCAACACCAACACCGTACCCTGCATGAACGACGGAGCCATAACGTCGGAGATCAAAATACCATTGATAATTATCGATTTTTTCGCCCATTGCTTCTAATCGTTTCGTCATATCCTCAATGTCAAGACTTCGCTGAGACCCGCCAATAATTTCACCATATCCTTCGGGAGCAATCATATCAAAACAGAGTGCCGTATCAGGGTTTTTTTCATCCCGTGGTTTATAAAATGCCATGATCGAAATTGGATAATGCGTCACCACCACCGGTGTGGTGAAATGTTTCATAAGTGCATCTTCTTCAAGTGTTCGAAGATCTTTACCCCATTCAACCTCCATATGCTCCCTTTCTTTTAAGATGTGTAATGCCTCAGTATACGTGATAGTAGGAAACTCTGCGTGTGCAATGGCTTCAAGTTTTCGAATATCTTGACCAAGAAATTCTAAATCTTTTTGATTCTTCTGGATAACCTGAGTGATGATGTAACGGATCTCCTCTTTTGCAAGGTTAATAACGTCATAGAGATCCATCCATGCTGCTTCCATTTCAGCCATCCAGAACTCAGAGAGGTGACGGGAGGTTTTTGATTTCTCTGCTCGGAAGGTAGGCCCCATGTTGTAGATTTTTTCTAAAGCAAAAATACCTGCTTCTGCATAGAGTTGCCATGATTGTGAAAGGTATGTTTTATCATTATAGTATTTCACTTCAAAAAGAGTTGACCCACCTTCACATTGATTTGGTTGGAGGATTGGTGCATCGAATTCATAAAAACCTCGTTCACGGAAAAATTGATGGATTGCACCGACCACCGTTGATCGAATTTTTAAAATTGAGGTCAGTTTTCGAGAGCGTATCCATAGATGTCGCTGGTCAAGTAAAAACTCAGGGCTTTGATCTTTGTTAATTGGAAAAGGTTCTGCAAAGTGTATTACTTTTATATTAGTTACGTGTAATTCAAAACCTCCTGGTGCGCGGGCATCCTCTTTTACGATGCCGGTGAGTTCAACTGAAGATTCAATGAGTGCTCTTTCAGCGTCTGCAAACTCATTATCCGGAAGATTTCCTTTTTTTATGGTCGTTTGCAGAACACCGGTAACATCCCGGAGGGTTATAAAAACGATATTGCCGCTACTCCGAGTTCGATAAATCCATCCTCTAAGATGAACGGTCTCGTTGGTCTTTTTTCCTTGGAGTATCTCTTCAATAGGAATCCATGTTTTTATTGTCATAGAACCTAGTCAGAATACAGGAATCTGTTCTTAATCTTTATGAGTTACGGTTTTGAAAATCAAAAAACCACTGGAACAGCAAAAGAGAGAAAAATGCATTTTTTTTCAGATAGCAGTCTGTTAAGCATTAGTGTGAAAAAATATTTTTGGTTCTGAGGAGCAGATATCGTCGGACAAGCTTCCATTTTAAAGCATTTATGCTCTTGTTTCCTGTAGCAATATCAAAAAGTAGCTCGCTCATCTTTGCATCTTGACTTACATATTTTATAACATTTTCAGACTGGGTCCCCCAACGTTTCGACAGGCGTACTAATAAATCGATATCCTTCCCAAAACGTTGTTTCCAACGACGTTGATATTCAGATAAAAAACGTTCAGAAAATGTATGTTGCTTGACTGCTTGGGCAATAACTTCAGCAGCAAGTTTTCCTGAAATCATCGCATAATCAATACCTTCGCCAGTTAACGGGTTAATTAAACCAGCTGCATCGCCACATAACAGTACTCGATGTGCATAGGTTTTTTTGCGTGGTTGCGAAGGAAGTGCAGCACCCTTAATATCGCCAGGGTCAAGATCTGCAGGGATGATATTTTGTTCTTGCAATAGGTGAAAAAACTGCAGATACACGTTTTTCAAATTGATTTTATTATTTTGAGTTTGCCGAGATGCATTAGTAACACCAATACCAAGATTTATATGATTTTTTTTCGGGAACACCCATCCATATCCTGCAATACCTCCAACTTTTAAAAAAAGATGCCCGCGACGTTGAGGAGTACACAGTTGGTCAATTACGTGTGATCCGAGTTCATATTCGTTTACCATCGACAAACCAAATCGATATGAATCAGAATGTAAACCAGTTTTTTGAGCGACTATACTCCATACTCCATCAGCACCAATGACAACCTGACTTTGGATCGTTGTCTCATCTGAAAGAATGATCGAAACATGGTCAGGAGACATTTGAACATCAGTAACCTTTTTTCCTTCGAAAACTGTTGCACCACTTTGTTGAGCAAGACGAAGCAGACCATAGTCAAATGTTGAACGAAGAACAGTTGCGAGAAAAGGACGTTCTTTCTCAACAGAAACGTGATATCGAAGTGATGCTGAATAAACACTCCCGCCATACGAGTAAGAATCAATCAACCCCCTGTTCTTGTATATACGGAAATTCTTCAAGAACCTTTATCGTTAATCCACCGCCACAGGGTTTATCACGGGGAAACCTTCTTTTATCAATAATAAGTACAGAAATTCCGTTTTCCGCGAGAAATTTCGCAGCTGTTGAGCCAGCAGGACCAGCACCAACAATAACCACGTCATACATAGATATCAATAGGGTCGATAATCTGGGTAGAGATTAATATTAGACCTCTTGCGAAATAGCAATTTTTAACCCCTAGCATATATCTTCTACATCGGATGGGATGTAGAGATGCTGACCTATGAAAAATTATCAAGAAAGCCCGGGATGTTCCACACA
>JAWABU010000009.1 GCA_038884455.1 Candidatus Thermoplasmatota archaeon
GATACAATGACTGGCTTTTTAACTTTAAATGCAGATCCGACAAATGCATTACACGCTGCAACAAAACAATATGTGGACAATGGTGTGTCGCCCGACTATGAATATTTTTCTTCAGGGGCTGGACAAACAGTTTTCAACTTAACAACAATAACGTACACACCAGGTTCTTACAGATTAATGGTATTTGTTAATGGTGTTAAACAAGTATATCCACCTAATGGTAATTATACTGAGACAAGCTCAACATCAATCACATTTTCACCTGGTTTGGCTTTAAATACCCAGGTTGAAGTCTATCACATGAAGTAATGAGAGGATAAAATGGCACAGGAAAAAATAACATCGGTACAAATTGATACAGGTACTACCACCGGAAAAATTCCAGTTTTTGATGAAAGTGGAAAATTACCTATTGGTGCTGTTCCACCAACGGTTGCCACAGATGCAACAAACAAAGCATATGTTGATGCGTTAGTTACTTCAAGCACAACATGGAGAAACCCGATTGTAGATCCTGATTTGGTCGGTATTGCTCCATCGGTTCCTGGATCTCCGGCCGCTGACACAGTTTACATTGCTTATGGTGGTTCATATCCTCAAATTTGGGGTAGTGTGAGTGGCGTAGTTTCAGGTGATATTTTAACACGTAATAATGCTGGAACAGATTGGATTTTAATTAAAAATTTGACAGTTGGTGATAGATTTATAATAGCTGGTGAACACGGAACACCCGACGGAACAATAACCGGAATGGGATTTCAAAAAAATGATCTACTTCAATATACAGGCGGTAATCCTACACTGGCTGGAAGCTGGAGTACACCTGAAGGTGATCCTGTAGGTACAGGTATTACCGTTTTGTGTAGTGCGTCAAACTCAAATCATAATAGTCATACGTATTTATACAATGCAGGAACTGACGTATGGTATGAAGTTTCAGGACCTGGTGCAGTTAATGCAGGTAACGGTCTTTCATATAGTGGAAATACGTTAAACGTAGGAGCTGGCACAGGTATTTCTGTTGCCGCTGACCTTGTCTCGTTAGATTTAGCATATACAGATAATCGCTATGTTAACATTTCCGGTGATACAATGACCGGGTTTTTAACTTTAAATGCAAATCCAACAACTGCGTTGCATGCTGCTACAAAACAATATGTAGATACTGGATTGGCAACAAAACAAAACAATCTTGGATACACACCTGTTAATAAAGCTGGTGACAGTATGTCGGGAATGTTATCCATCAACACTAGCGGAACTTCGGCATTGGGGATTTCCGGAAATTATACAGGTTTTCTAACATCCTTCAATAACACTTCCACGGGTTATACTATGTACGTTCGAAATCATTCTGGTGCCGGTGATGCTATATTTGCTGAAGCGTCAGGAACAGGAACGAGTATTTTAGGATATAATACTGATCCTGGTGGTACCGGTAATGGTGTGTTTGGTTACTGTGCTGGTTCTGGACAAGGCGTGGTTGGTATGTCTGCTAGTGGATACGGTGTACATGGTCAATCAAACACAGGTGTTGGCGTCTCGGGGTCAACTTATGGTTTATATGGTGTGTCTGCATTTAATGGTGGATCCGCTGGTTCAGCATTATACGCTCTTGGAGGGGGAGGGTCGCGTTCGTGCAATTTAGCTATTGCATCGGGCTCAACCGCTCACAGTTTCTATAGTTCCAGCGCTACTAGTCGATGTGTGTACGGATCAAGCGGAATTTCAATTGCTATCGAAGGAGCAGGTGCTTCGTATGATTTTTATGCTAGTGGCGGCGGTACAAACTATGGTCCCTTTACAGGGGCTCACGACGGCCTTGTAACTTCAGATTTTAATGGTGTCCCAGGTGATATTGTCATTGACACAAACGTTGTTCATAAATCAAATATTTCAAATTGTATTTTTGAAAATCAAATAAGCACCAGTTCAAAAGATAAAAGAGCTGTTGGTGTGTTGGTTTCAATTAGAGATTTAACTGAAATGAATATACCATCTGCTTTGACCAACAAAACAATTTGGCTTGAAGGAAGTCTCACTTTTATGCCTATTGATAATTATGAAGAATTAATGTCACAATATAAACTAATTACTTTTAACGCTATTGGTGAAGGGCAAATTAATGTATGTAAAGAAGGTGGTAATATAGAAATAGGCGATTATATATGTACCTCATCTGTACCCGGTAAAGGTATGAAGCAACCTGATGATGTATACCATAACTATACAGTAGCACGCGCCCGAGAAAGTGTAAATTGGTCAGCAAATGACAATTCCTTTAAACAGATTGCTTGCATATATCTTTGTGGATAAATGACTCCTTTAGAAGAAGCCAAACACCGAGCCCTAGCCGAAATCGATATAACTGCTGGCACTATACGGCTCAAATATATAACTGAAGTATACGGTCAAGAACAGGTTTATATCGAAAAAGCAAATGAAGCTCTTGATTACGTTATTGATAATTGTCCAATTGATTTAACTTTTTATCCCTTTATTGCTGCAGAAGTTGATGCTACAGGTATGCACCCGCGCGATGTTGCTAACAACATACTCCAACAACGAAGCGAATGGATAAAGCACATGGTCAAAATCGAGAGAGTTCGATTAAAGGGTAAAAGTGAAATTCGAAAAACAAGTAACATTAAAGACGTAAACACAATTAAACAATATTACACCGAGGCTCTTAACTCTCTATAGTTGTCGAAGTGTATAATACTACTTGAAAGCTTTTATCTTTGTCACTGTGGCACGATAAGGCCCGTTCTTCGGGGCCATGGCATTCCCAATGGCATTCCCATATAAGCTACGTTGGGGAGTACAATTAGTCACAAACAGGGTAATCATTGAGGGAGAGTGGGTTAAAACGTAGACAACCACTCAAGCGCAAGCAACTTGGTACGCTTACTATAAACGAGCGAGACAAGTAATGATAAGAACCCTAGCTATGATGAACGTTGGAGAGGTTCGCATCTTTCCCAGTGTCTTTCTTGTTGAATCGGTTTTCTTTTTGTTCTAAAGTTCCTGTATGGATATTGATCTAGATCTCCCAACCAATTTCGATCCGAACAGCCACTTTGATGTTGTTCAGGCTTCTATGCTCAAAAATGGGGAGCTAGTCAAACACCCATGTGGCGTGTATTTCCAGAATATTTCAAAAGATAAGATTACACAACTTGCTGCAATTCCTTACGAAGAAGCAGAAAAACTGGGTTATTTCAAGATAGATTTTCTTCATTTGTCGCTTTTAGATTATTTCAAAAATAAAAATGAAATTCGAACATTACTCAAGACTGACCCTGATTGGTCTCTTCTTGAGAAACGAGAGGTTGTGGAACAACTCTTTCAGTTACACAAACATTTTGACATAATTAGTCAAATCAAACCACGTTCTATTCAAGAACTTGCTGATTGTATTGCGTTAATTAGACCCGGAAAACGTTACCTGCTTCCAATTTATATTAAAAACAGAGAGTTTGCTCGAAAAGAGCTATATATGAAACCAAAAGAATCTGTTATTTGGTTTAAAAAAAGCCATTCTATAGCTTATGCAATGACAATAGTATTACAACTTCATTTGTTTAAAGGCGGAATTTTATAAGTAACACTGTATTTTAATAAATATTATAAGTAACACAGTATTTTAATAAAATGTACAAAATGGGAGATATTAATGTTAAGGGAAAAATTTATTAAAAATATTCGTTTGACTGACACACAAAAACAAGTTATGGCAAAAATTGTAGCAGCTCCAACAGCTAAGATTGCCGCAGAAGACATTTCTGAAGGTCGTAACCTTGTTGCAGCTCGTGATATGTTGGTTAACATGGGATTAATTTCTTTTCAAGAAGACAAGTCAGCAGAACTTACCGACGAAGGTAAAGTAGTAGCGAAAGAAGAAAATATTATTGACGATACAGGTTCTTTAACGCCTGATGGTGAAAAATTAGCCTTTGGAGATAAAGAGAAAACAGAATCTTTTTCACTTTTAAGAAAACTTGCTCTTTATGAAGGCAAAAAGAAAGACCTTGCGATCAAATCACAAGAATTGGCTGATCGTATACTTTCTAGTGAAGTTAGTAATAAACTTCAGCACTAGATAGTGGCGATGAAAAGAAGTTGTTCTTCGTACATATGTTAGAACAACAGAGCCTAAGACAGACGAAATGGTCATTGCTGCTACATTGGCTTATTGGTTTGGCGGAAACCTCGAAGATTGGATTAAGAAATAACAGTATTGTTGTACACAACTTTAATACCCGTAGGTATTGATTTTCTGCGGCGACGCTTTATACTTTTAATGTGGTTCATAGGAAACTTGAAAACTGGACCTATAACTCTTGATACGTATTCAATGTTAAAGCTTTTGTAGATTTTTGACATCTGTTGTGTTAATCCACATTTAGAAAATTCAATTGAAAGCGGGTATTGTTTACTGTTATTTTTATACCACTGTTCTACCAGCGTAATTATTTCTGTTTCGTTGATATTCTCGGGGCCACACATATCAAGAACATATGCTTTAATACATTTATTATCAATATTATCAATAATTGCTAAAACATGCTGTTTTCTGTATTGAATAAGTGTAATAAATGGGTACCCGTTATAATCTTTTGGGTGTGATTCTATAATTAGTGGAGAAATTTTGTTTTTCTTTGTTGGTTGTTTTGTTCTTTTCTTGGTTACCATATAATAATTATCTACAAAATTTATTTCATGGTTATTTATTAGCAAAAAATAACATCAAACCAATATAAATATATCAAATAAGAAGGGAATCAAAGCATGAAACCTCTTTCGTTTAAAGATTACGTCAAGTACTTAGATGATGAAATGTCATCAAAAACACGCAAACGTCTCAACAAAAAGACACACAAAGGTCGCTTTTACGGTGGGTTAATGTACCAAAACACAGAAACAACAGATGGTGGTGACGCTAATGGTGTCGGCGAATCTTTTCTCTCAAAAGAAGAAAGCGAAGAAATCGTAGATATTAAGGGTGCTGGTGAAAAAACACCAAATCCTTTTAATCAAAACAAAAAAGAAACGTCAGACAAACAAACAATTGTTACAAAGGTAGAAAAGGAACCTACAGAAGAAGATCCAAACAAACAGGGTATTTTAAGACAAGTGAAAAAAGCCAAATTAGTGTACAAGCGAAGAACACCAGAAGGAACATTTGAAGAATTATGGATTTATAACACAGGTAATAGTTTACAAGATGAAGTTAAGATACGTAAGGATATTCTTGCGGGAACCGACATACCTCCGAATAAAACAAAATCCGCAGATGGTAGTCAATACTACGAAATAACAACACTTGGAAATGCTCAATTATTAAAAGTAACTGGTCTTCCACAATAATCTTTACTTGTTGACTTTATAGTTCTTTTCCTTATAATTACTTTAAGGAAAAAATTATGAAAAAACCAATTGACGTTCGAGATAACGTTACGCCAATATCTGAAAAAAAGATATTGATGATAGACGCCAATACGTGGAAGTCAATGTCAATTCATCAACTTTATGAACAAATGAGAGTTCTCCAAGAACGGTTAAATACCGCTAACGAAATTAAAAATTTACCTTTAGTTAATCAACTTCAACGAGGAATAAATCAGCTTTACTTTTACATTAAAAATAAAGAAAATGATCCTAAGAAAAATAGATAAACCAATGATAAAAAATACTGAAATGGAAATAACCACAGACAACACAGAGTCGAATAGTTTGAACTTAGAACAAGAAGATTCTAAAAAATTAACTTTGAAAGACATCCTTGGTCAGGAAATTAACGAAATTGTGAAAATATCAAAAGATCTGCAACAAAAAATTAAAGATGCAAAAACAAAACCAAAAAAAGATTTGTATTATAAAAAGCTCTGCCGTAACAACGATAAATTACTCGAATTATTGGTTGCATTTAACCGTTTAACTAAAAAAACAAAATAAAATGTTACAGCACACAGCAACGATATGAATTTGGGCAACCAATAACTTTTAAAGTAAACGAAATATATTTTATTAACAAACACTAATATGCTTAAAAAGCAACACATTGAATTACTGAAAAATATTCACAACGCTGGGTGGAAATCGGCGGTGATAGCTGGTGGTATAATTCGAGACACTTTTTGTAAGAAAAAGTATAAAGATGTTGATATTTTTCTTTTTGATCCCAAAATTTCAAATGAAACACCTTATGTTTCAGCAAATATTAGTGAAACTATTAAAAAAATGGGCATAATCCCACATAATGAAGAATTTACTTTGAAACAAAACGATGCGACCACGTATAATTACACAAACACAACTAGAAACACAGCTACAAACACGGTTACAAACATGATAACGGATGTGTGGACAATTGAAAAGGATTTTGACATAATTCAATTAATTACAGTTAAAGTACCACCAATTGAGTATGTCACAAAATTTTTTGATATTGGATTGTGCATGTGTTATTTTGATGGAATAAAAGTTCGGTTAACGCACGAGTTTTTAAATGACTATAATAATAAAACGTTAACGATATGTGGTCAGCTGTCTAAGTATGATTTTCAAAAAACGGTATATAGGCATCTGAAAACGATAAAGTTTAAATATCCTGAATTTAAGATTTGTGTTGCACCACACTTGGAACAATATTTAAGTTCTAAAACTATTAATTTTATAAACAAGTTAAATAGATAGAGAAATATTAAATATGCTAATATCTATTTCTGGTTCCCAAGGAGCAGGAAAAACAACTATAATTAATGAATTAAAGCAACGTGGTTTTCCTGTTGTTGAACGTAAAACGTCACGATCTATTTTGCAAGATTGGAACGTGACCCTTGAAGAAGTAAACACAGATCTGGCTCTTGCTGTCAAATTTCAAGAAGAAATTTTAAAACGTAAATGGTATGATGAATTAACATACTACGATAACAAAGAAATTTGTTTTACCGAACGCACATACATTGATCTCATGGTTTATGCCATTATTACGTTTGGAAAGCACAATGAATATGCTGAATGGCTTGATGAGTATTGTTCTCGTTGTTTGGCCCGCACCAAAGGCAGTTATATCCATAATTTTTTTATAAAAGCTGGACATTTTCAAATAGAAAAAGACGGAGTAAGAGGACATAGTAAATATTATAGCAAATTAGTCGATACAACAATGCTCTCTTTTTACAAAGAAAATATTGAACCTTATCATTTAACCGTAATTGATACTCCAACGATTGAAGATAGGGTTAATATAATTTTTGACAAATTAAATCATAATCTTATATTGACACATTCTTCCAAATAAAATATAATATAATAGTATAAAAGTAATAGTACAAAAAAGTAAGGAAAGCCAATGCCAGAAAACAAGTTCAGACATAATGATTATTCAGAACACATGCCACATCTTGATTTTAAATATGATCAAGAATTTTATCCTGACGACAAAGATTTGCCAGATCCACAAATTGATCCGTTCATTCCAGGTGCTGCAGTTAAACTCGATAAAGTAGGTGTTACAGGTGTTGATTTACCTGTTAAATTTATTCGGCGAGATGGAACTATCGAGAAGTTACATACGAAAGTTTCTCTCTATGGATCATTAGATAATCCAAACGCGAAAGGATTAAACTTGTCACGTTTTCCTATTGCGATGCATGAAGAAATTGCAAACCACATGTCAATCGAAGGTTTGACAAACATTCTTGATAAATTACAACAAAAACAAGGCTCAACACATCTTTATTGCAAAATGAGATTCAAGTACCCTTGGACTCAAGAAGCACTTCGTACTCGTGAAGAATTACCAGTTAATGCACCCGAAAGTGAAGTTTTTAAAGTTGTAGAAGGTGTAAAACTAAGTCATGAAAAAATGAAAGGTTTTATTTTTTATGATTGCATTCTTGAAGGTCAGAAACATGGTGATCAGTATAAGTTTTTTCTAACGGTAGAATACATATATTCTTCAACGTGTCCTTGTTCTTTTGAATTAGCACAAGACGCTATGCAAAAGCGCGGTAAGGCTGCAAACGGACATTCACAGCGTAGCATCGGTCGTATTACAGTTCAATTTGACCCAAAAAATGTGGTTTATATTGAAGACGTTGTTGAACTGTGTCGTAAACAAGTACCAACTGAAGTCGTTGTTATTTGCAAACGCAGAGACGAGCAAGCGTTTGCTGAATTAAACGGATCAAATCTCCTCTTCACTGAGGATGCAGCTCGCCTCTTATATGAGGGTCTTGATAACTGGTTTAATGAGGGTAAGATTTTAGATTTTAGCATCGTGACAGAACATCTTGAATCCCTCCATCCTTGGTCCGCGACAGCTGTAGTTTCAAAGGGAGTTCCTGGGGGATTGAGGTAATTAAATGAATAAGGGTAAAGTAACATTTACTCTTGGTGAAGAGGAGTTCATCAAAGCTTTAATAAATCAATTCGGTATTACACGCATAGAAGCTATAGAATACGTGATACAGTATAAAGAAGATCAGATGAGCTATTACGAAAGTTTAGGAAAAAAGGAACTTGTGGAACAGCTAAAAAAGGAACTTGGTATTACATGAATACTATTGTAAACACACACTTTCCTGTTTTTAAACACTGCGGTTGCAAAAAATGTCATATTTCAGGAATTTTATTCAAACCCATGTGGGTAATATACGACGATTGTTATTCAACAGAGTTTAGCGGAATTATTTTTAAGCACAGAGTTTATATTTGCAAAAAATATAATGATACAATAACCACCACAAAAAAGGTAGCAAAAGAATTTTACCATAAGTATATGGAAGAAGTGCTACAAAAAATTGCCTTGCCACAAACAAAGGATTCAGTATGTTTAAACCAATAAAACTACCCTATGCATTCAATGCGCTTGAGCCAACAATAAGTTCAGCAAATTTAGATCTTCATTATTCAAAACATTACAAAGGATATATTAAGAAACTAAACGAACTAGCAAAACGGATCGACAAATACAGTTCGTTAGAAAGGTTGGTTAAAGATTCATCAGCAAATGCAGCAATTGGTGATACAGCGGTATTCAATATGGCTGCGCAAGTCTGGAACCATGAATTTTTTTGGAAGAGTATGACCCCCAATGAAACGAAACCTTCGTTTCGGTTTCAACGCCAAATTGAAAAAAGTTTTAAATCACTGAAGGATTTAAAGGAACAATTTGAAGAAGCTGGAATTAATCACTTTGGTTCAGGATGGGTCTGGTTGGTTATGCACAAAGAAAAGAAAACGCTAAGTATACAAACAACACACGATGCTGATACACCGATTGTGCATTATTCTTATGTTCCTTTATTGGTTTGCGATGTTTGGGAACATGCATATTATCCAACATACCAACATAACCGTACTGAATACCTTAAAAACTTCTGGTTCATAGCAAATTGGAAGTTTGCATCCGAAAATTACGAGAATAACCTAACAATACACGGCAATTAAATCACTGGCTTTACAAAACGATGTGCTAATTATCAACTCGGTACAACCGAAATTTCGCCTGGATGCGCAAATTGTATCAACAGATACACTCGTTCTGACTTAAGAGAATGGGTACCTTGTTTTGTATACCATGACTTTCTAGATGTCCATAAAGTCAAAAATGAAATATAACCCTTGTCTTGTTTATCTTCATTATGTAAACTACTTAAAAGCAGGAGAATACTATGGAAGTTAAATACAACTTACCAAATATAGGTGATAAGTTTGGTGACTGGGAAGTAATAGATAACACCATTAGATATATTTATCCAACATCTACTACTCCTACACGGTATTGTAAAGGAGTATTAGTACGATGTCCTCATGGAGTTATTGCTGGAAGAACAATTTCTGCTCTATGTAGGGGCGACACAAAAGGTTGTGTGCAGTGTGGTGGTGAACAGAAGTATAAAGGAATAGGAGATCTTTCAGCATCTTATGTCAACTCCGTTCAACTTGGTGCAAGGGAAAGAAATTTAGAATTTAATGTATCGTTAGAATATCTTTGGGCTCTTTATAATGATCAAAACCGCAAATGTGCTCTTAGTGGCATGGATATTACCCTTGATCCACAATACAGTACTCATTATAGACAAGACGAAAAATCTGTAACACAAACAGCATCTTTGGACAGGATTGATAACAACCTTGGGTATATAGAGGGGAATGTCCAGTGGCTTCACAAAAAAGTTAATTTAATGAAAAACTCTTACAATCAAGAAGAATTTGTAGATTTGTGTGAATTAATTAGTAAACAGAGAAAACCTGAACCACGAACAAGAGTAATCATTCGCCTTTCAGTCGAAGGAATACACCGATGGGCTGAGTGTCCTATAGAAGAAGTATCATATCTAAGGCAATACCATCGCCACATATTCAACGTGATTGGAAAAGCATATGTAACACATTCGGATAGAGATATAGAATTTATCCAAGCGGCTCACGATATCCGGCAATATTTATATGATAACTACTATAATGAGCAATACAAATGTTTATTTTTTAATGATAAAAGTTGTGAAATGTTAGCTGATGAAATCGTTACTAGATTTAAATTATACGAATGTGAAGTAAACGAAGATGGTGAAGGTGGCGCAATTGTTAAAAATTACGAATAACTATGGATTTGAGTGAATTTATAGGAGAGTGTAAAAACGTGGTCTAGCCGCTATAGACCACAATGACCGTTTTTTGCTCATCATATAGTAGCCCACACAGATCCACAGAACACCACCATAAGTCAGATAAAATATTGGAGAATTTTATGAAATTAACCGAACCATTATTGATATGTGACAAAACTTCGCCATATACCGGAAAAATTTATCCGTATGAGGAAGTACTTAAAATGGTTAAACAATATAATAGTACACCATTACATAAAAGATATGGCTTATATGTTAAGAATTTAGCAACATATAGTGTAGATATGCCTCTTAATTCAATTTCACACACAACAGATAGTATATTCCTTGAGGGAAATCATTTAATGGCTGAGGTTAGTATACTTTCAACACCTGAAGGACAAGAAGTTATTAAAAATATTGAGAATTTAAGATTAAGCCCAGTCATATCATATACAACCGATAAAAAACAAAAAATTATGAACATGATGCTAATTAGAACAGATTTTGTATTTAACAATAGGACATCGAAATGAAATTTAGCAATCCATCTTTTTGTTTCATTACACCCGTATCATATCTCGACTACGCAGCATGGTCCAAAACACACCTTGTGTTAGCTCATTTAGTTGATCATAACGAGAAATATGCTGAGTTTTATAAACAGCGCTCTTTATTCGGAGACCTAATAATGATGGATAATAGCGCGTATGAGTTGAAAGAACCATATGCTCCAAATAAGTTAATTGAATTGGGACAAAAGTGTGGTGCTCACGCAATAGTTCTTCCTGACTATCCGTTTCAACCAGGACAAAAAACTATTGATGCAGCAATTAAATTTATTCCCCAATTTAGAGATTTTGGATTTAAAACTTTTTTTGTACCACAATCTAAAGAAGGAGATTTAAAAGACTACATTGAAACATATAAATGGGCTGCAACAAATCCTGATATCGATATTATTGGTATGTCCATTCTTGGAATACCAAATGCTATTCCGTATTGTAATCCAGCATATGCGCGTGTTGTAATAACGCAGATTCTTATTGACTTAGGTATTTTTAATTTTGATAAACATCATCACTATCTCGGTTTAAATGCGGGTCCTGCACTTGAAATTCCGACACTAATTCGTATGGGTGCTTTAGATACAGTCGATTCGTCAGGTCCTGTATGGGCTGCCATTTTAGGACATGCTTACACGAAAGAAGCAGATAGTTATCAAATGGTTTCGAAATTAAAGTTGTCCGTTGATTTTGGTCTTAAATTTTCGAAAGACGAAGCAACGCACGAACGCATCAGAAACAACTTGTTAATGACCCTCGATTTATTTAATACACAACAGAATACAAAAGCATGGTATGCCCAAGATTAATTAAGATAATAAAACGAAGCATAGAAGTAGTCAAAAAGTTGTGTATTTTTGTGTATACTGATCCACGAGCGTGGGAGAATGTTAAATGGGCTGCAAATGGATGTTATATTGCTGCAACAGTTATGATGTTAAGTCCTACGATTGCTGCTAAATCTACTTTACCGTGGATTGCGTATTTTACTGGTAATTCAATTTGGCTTTTAGATTCAATTCGCAATAAAAACAGGCCTTGGATTTATATGTCGGGATTTTTCGTTGGTTGGAATATTGTATTGATTGTATCAAGAATATTTCCTACGATATTTTTGTTTCCGTCTTAGGAACAACACACTAATATGGTCAATTTATAAGATAGAAAAAATAAGATGTTAATAATAAAATCAATATTAGGATTTTTATTTAATCGTTGTTACCATAAATGGACAGTATGGTCTAAACCATATACGTTTGGACTTACTGATTATCAACGCACTACATGTATTAAATGTAATATCACAATTTAAAGAACGCTTGGCTGGACAGACAAATATAAGGAGAAAAATAATTATGTTTATAAATCCAAAAATTGCTATAGAAAAAGGTTGGATTAAAGGCAATATAGAACAAAAGAATATTCAACCAAATGCTATTGACTTTACACTTGATAAACTTTACAAAGTTAATGATTGGGCAGAATTTTATATTAGTGAATCTGGTAAAGAAATGAGAAACGGAACAGAAGCACTAATAATCAGCAATCCAAGTAATTTTTTCGTTGGTGATTTCTGGAAACTTGAAGCTAATTCTGTGTATGATGGAATGTCTAATATGTATGTTGAAATTCCAGACGGAGTGGCTGCTTACTTGGTTGTTCGCTCTACTTTAAACCGCAATGGTCTTTTTATTACGTCTGGTTTATATGATAGTGGCTTTAGGGGACACATTGGTTTTGTTATTCATAATCGCAGTGGTGCAGCCTACATTGCGCCGGGCACAAGAGTGGGACAAGTTATTTTTGTAGAATCAGAAAATGCTCTAAGGTATGCTGGCGGATGGAATCATAACCAAGGAACGCATTATATGGAGAAAAAATAATGAAAACAATAGAAATTGATGTTAATTTTTTTGAGCACTTGCTTAACTGCTTAGCTAATCAAAAATTTATTGAATCAAGTTCAAATAAAAAAGAAGATCAAGAAATTATTGATGCAGCATACCGATTGGGTATGGATTTACTTCTGAATCATACTATCAAAAATCGTATGTTTATTATGGAAGAGAACGTAAATGGTGGATAAACCACGCGGATACTTTGATAAAGTGCTGGCAAAAGACTGTGAAACAAGCGGTATGAATTACAATACCGTTGACCCATCTATTGGTTTTCAGTCAATTTCGTGGGGATTAATCGTTGCTGACGCAGAAACGTTTACACCAATTGAAAAACTGTATGTTGAAATTAAATGGGACGGAAAAAGTCAATGGTCAGATGAAGCTGAAAAAATACACGGTCTGTCGCGAGATCATTTAGAAAAGAATGGATTAACGAAGGAAGAGGCTGCAGCAGAAATCGGAAATTTAATATATAGACACTGGAATCCAAAAAGTGATTTTAGTTATCAACGAAACGTTCGTTGTCTTGGACATAATGTAGCAACGTTTGACATTTGGTTTATGCGTAATCTACTTGAACCATTTGGAATTATGTTCCCAACAGGCAATAGATTTATAGATACTTCAAGCATTGCGTTTGCAACGTTTGGTTGTTTTAATTCTGACGATGCATTTGACTTAATTGGTATAAAACGTAATAAACACAATGCTTTAGCTGATGCTCAAGCGTCTTTAGATTTTGTTAAAACCGTGAGAAAACTATGCAATTCATTTTTAGGAGAATAAATGGAAATTTTAACTAATCCAACGTATGATCAAATACACGACGGTTGTATTAATCTTTCAAATCAAATTAAACAAAACTTACCAAAAGTGGATTATATAATTGGTCTGGCTAGAGGTGGACTGTTTCCTGCGGTTATAATTTCACACATTCTAAATGTACCTATGTTAACCGTTCACTATTCTTCTAAAGAAGGTGTTGGTGATAACAAAAATCATGAAAATATTTTACCCGATCTCTCACCAAGAAAGAGTTATGTTTTTGTTGATGATATTGCTGATTCGGGTAAAACATTAGCAGAGATTTTTAAATATTACACACTGAAAAAAGTTGTTATACATACCGCAGTTCTATACTACAAAGAGCATAAAACAAATCATTTGTTTGCTCCTGACTGGTATTGGCAAATGATATACGAAGACACAGGTTGGATTTGCTTTCCTTGGGAAAAGCAATAAGCAGCGCAATATTAACGTGCGGATTAAAACTAAATCTGTTTTACAGTCAAATGGTTGAAATTATTTAAAAAAATGAGCAATAATTATAGTATTTCGGATGTTATTAAGGATGCCATTTCAGGCAATCTTGAACTTGCTGATAAACAGACACAAACAAATCGTGAAAATGTATGCAACGAATGTGAATATCAAAACCAAATGTTAAATACATGTACATTGTGCGGATGTGTAATTAAATTAAAAATTACATTTAAAAAAACTTCTTGTCCATTGGATAAATGGTAATATAATGTTGGAATATTCATTTGATTATTGGCTTGACCTGTTCAAAAAGGATCCAAAAGAGTTTGAGCGCCAAAGAAATTTAATATTGGAAAACACAGTAAATCAATGGTACCCGTATGATCATGAAAAGGCACATAAAATCCTAGCACAAATAAACGCTGCTAATATGCGACTCGATAGAATTAAAAATAATATGGAACGATTTAACCAAATACAAGTCATGTTTTGGAAACAAGTTAAAATTTTTAACGAAAGTTTGCACGGAAATATTTCGCATAATAAAAGCGTTAGTAATTCTGCAAAAGTAATAAATCTATCAGAGTTCAACAAAGCTAAACCCCCTTGTTGACTAAGGCACATATTTTTGATATAGTACCCAGATTGGAGATATATCTCCTAAATTCATAAAATTATTAATCTAATACCTTAAAGGAGAACGAAATGAGTAAATCAAAATCTGTAGAATCATTAACTTGGAATCAACGCTTAGCCATCATTGATAAATTTAACCCAACAGACGAACAAGTGTGTGCAGCGTTTGGTGTTTCAAGTGCTGAGCTTAAAACAGCCCAAGAAATGCGCCAAGCTGGTACTCTAACACCATCAAAAGACATTGATCTCGCGAAGTATTCAAATATTTTTGAAAAAAATGGTACAAATGTATCCCACCACACACGTCCTGAAACAGCAAACAAGCGTACACAAGTTGCAAAAAAACGTGGGCGCAAGGGAGACAAAATTCAACAAGCTTTTACAGCAATTCCTTCTTCACCAGTTCATGCAGAGCAGTTTGTAAAGCAACATAATATTTCAATGGCCGTTTTGCGTCAAAGTAAGCGTTTTGATAAAACGGGATTGGGTGTTGTTCGGGTAAAAAAGGACAAGGCCACGAAGTCGCTAATGGTTTGGCGTGAAACTAACTAGAAAGCAAACAACCATACAACCATACAACAATACAACAATACAACAGCTATTTCTTGATGTGCACTATAGCAGAAATATGAGTATCGTCTCGGTTGTTTCAGAAAGGGGCCTATGTACATAGGCCCCTTTCGTTTGTAATATTTTGAATTAAAATACTATAAAAAATCGTTAGGAGAAAATATGGCAAGATATGAATGGTCGGAAACCTTTATGAGTGTTGAAGGCGAAGCGAAATACACTGGATGGCCTACTGTGTATATTCGTTTTTCGCGATGTAATTTTCAATGTCGTGGATTTAACAATCCAAACAACGTTGATACAACAAGTGCAAAAATTCTTGGTTTTGACCCAAGAACAGTTTGGTCCCTCGAAAATCTTCCACCAATTCATACAGGCTGTGACAGCATTTATTCTTGGGATGAAAAATTCTCACACTTGTGGCATACCGGAAATGAAAATGAACTTGCTAACGAAGTAATCAAAGTATTACCATATAATTCTTGGATAAATCCAAGAACAGGCCAGCACGTGATTTTATCTTTAACAGGAGGTGAACCAACACTACGTATCAAGTTCTGGCCTGAACTTCTTAACACAGAACAATTTAAAAATGTTAAACACGTCCTTATTGAAACAAATTGTTCTGTCCCTCTAAAAGAAAAATACATTGAACAACTTTTTAATTGGGCTCTTTCTCGTCACGCAAAAGTTACTTGGAGCAATAGTCCAAAATTAAGCCGTAGTGGCGAAAAATGGGAAGATGCAATTAGACCTGAAATAGCCGCTATGCAGATGTTTAATGGTGGAAATGGTATTTTTGAACAGTATTTCAAGTTTGTGTGTGCTCCAACAGAAAGTGACTTTGATGAAGTTGAAAAGGCTATGCAAGCATATTATAGTGCGGGCATTAAGCAAGACGTTGAGGTATATATTATGCCTGTCGCTTGTTTAGAAGAACAACAAAAAGAAATTGCAGCTCAAGTTGCGAGAATGTGCATTGATCGTGGATACATCTATTGTCATCGTGTCCAAAACAGTGTGTTTAATAACGGACCTGGAACTTAGAGTACACTCTTCAACCTCGACGTGTTTTGTAATGACCTTTAATTAAAGCCGTTAGTTTTTGTTGAATTTATTTGTAGTTTTGTATACGATATGAAACATAAAAACTCACACTGAATATGTGCAGTTCCATTTATAACAACGGTGAGGGGAACGCATGAGAATAGGTTTACTCAAAGAAACAAAAAATGGAGAACGTAGAGTAGGATTAACACCCGAAAGTGTGCACCAATTAGTTAACGCTGGTCATGTTGTCTTTGTGCAACATGACGCAGGTGAAGGCGTGGGTATCTCAGGAGAACAATACCAAAAAGTAGGTGCAATTGTTGTTGACACAGCAAAAGAGGTTATAACCGAATCAGATATGATTGTTAAAGTGAAAGAACCTTCACTTATAGAAGCATCTTTGTTTAAAGAAAATCAAATTATTTTTTGTTATTTGCATCTTGCTCCAAACCCTGCATTGACAAGAGTACTTCTTGATAAAAAAGTTATTGGAGTAGCATTTGAAACGATTACTTCCAAAAACGGAAATCCGCTTCTTTGCCCAATGTCAGTTGTTGCTGGAAGAATGGCAACACAAATTGGGGCACATTTATTACAATGTTCTAAGGGGGGAAGGGGACTTTTAATTTCAGGAGTTCCGGGAATAGTACCACCAGCAAAGGTTGTAGTTCTTGGTGGTGGTACTGTTGGAACAAATGCTGCAGAAATTGCTGTTGGTATGGGTGCAGCTGTTATCATTATTGATAACAGGGAAGAATCATTAAAACGGGTAAAATCTAAATTTGGAGATCGAGTGGATATCTCGTTTTTAACAAACGAAGTACTTGAGTATGAACTTACAACTGCTGATATAGCTATTGGTGCAACACATGTTGCTGGTGCCTTAACAACCAAAGTAGTCAGCGAAGAATTGGTTAAAAAAATGAAAAGAGGCTCTGTTATTGTTGATGTTGCTATAGACCAAGGTGGTTGTTTTGAAACATCAAGAGTAACAACATTATCAGAACCAACATTTATTAAACACGGGGTAATACATTACTGTGTACCAAATATGCCTGGTGATGTTCCGTTTACATCAACATACGCACTAAATAATTTTTTGTTGCCGTACGTTTTGGATATTGCCAACAAAGGAATTGTACAAGCGTGTAAGGAAGATAAAGATGTTTGTAATGGTCTTCATGTATTTAAGGGAAATACTACAAACAAGTATATTGCCGCCACGCTTGAAAATGGTGTTTATGTAGATCCTATTTCATTACTTTGTGTATAAAAAATAAAAATATGACAAAACAGTTAATCTTTAGAGCTGCAGTAATTCCATATTATATTGAAGATGGAGTTGTTAAGATGCTTTTTATGAAACCATCAAATACTTTTTATGGTGGTGATGCGTTTCAAATAGCAAAGGGAAGAATTGAAGACGACGAAACGGCCGAACAAACAGCAATTCGTGAAGGGTACGAAGAATTAGGATTAAGACCAGATAATACATTATCTTTTGTAAATTTTGGTGTTTTTCTCGGAAGAACAACTTTTTTTCTTGCAAAAGTTGCTGATAAAAATCGATTTGATACACCTCACTTTGAAACAGCCGAAACGCGTTGGATGACATGCGAGGAATTTCAGAGAAAAGGCAGAGATATCCACAGGGCAGTGGTGATGTCTGCAATGAATTTAATAGAATTGTTAGAAGGGATGACATGAAAAATAGCAGCGAATTAATTGTTCAACTTGTTGTTGACGCTTATATCAATCTTGGTGATGAACGGATTCTTGAATATAATCAATATTATGAACTTTTAGTTTTACTGGAGTAGCCTTATGAAAGCAGATGTCTTTTTATGGTGTTGATGTTACAACGTATGTTAAAAGTATTAACTATGCAATAAAGTATTAACATTATGCAACACGGTTGTGATTATCCACAAATTTCAACAAAAAAGAAATAAACGCGAGAGTTACTAATGTCGTTTGTTAACGATGGTAGCTATTACAATGAAAGAAGTCACTGAAAACAAACAAAATTTCGTTTTGTATATTGTGATGATGATAAATGTACATGTCAACCGCCTAATGAAATAAAAAATATTAGATCATAATTACATGAAGATATACACGAGGGAGAAAAAAAAATGAACAAGTGGATGATTGATAAACAGTTTAGTTTTTGTTATGGACACCGTGTGTGGGTTCAAAAACTTGAACAGGAATTTTGCGCTAAGGGT
The DNA here is from genome assembly GCA_038884455.1 of Candidatus Thermoplasmatota archaeon. Lineage (NCBI taxonomy): Archaea > Methanobacteriati > Thermoplasmatota > Thermoplasmatota archaeon. The sequence continues at coordinate 18,837 of JAWABU010000009.1, forward strand.
GATACCAAAACAAAATGTCGCCACCTCCACGGTCATGAGGGTCTTGTTCACGTATTTCTTGAATCGTCAGAATTAAATAAACAAGGTATGGTCACTGATTTCAAACATCTTGGATGGCTCAAGGATTTTCTTGATAACAACGTTGATCATAAGTTCATTCTCGACTTAAATGACCCATACTTTTCAAGCATTATTAACGCGGAACCAATTTTTGACGTAGAGGGACAGAAACCGTTGTTGGGTCTTGCTCAAAAGAGCAAACTTAACTACCAAGCTGTACTCATTAGCGCGATACCAGTGTTGATACCGGGAACAAACCATCTTACTGGCTACGCATTAGACACAAAAGATATGGAAGGTCCGGAGAAAGAGTTTTACGAAGGATTTTTCCTTGTAAATTTTGTTCCTACTTCAGAAAACCTTTGCAAATGGCTGTTTGAATGTGCCCAAGCCAAAATGTCACTAATAAATGTGCAAGTTTCACGCATAGACTGGTTTGAAACACCAAAAAGTCGATCTTCCTATTTTGCTTAGTTAACATATAAATACTCCTACACTAGAGCAGGAGATTCACAATGGAATTTCAATTAATCAAACTTCTTAATGAGATGGCCGTTGGTCATGGAAAAGTATACACGAAGGTTCAAAATAAGCTTAAAAAACTAGGTATTGATGCATCTATTGATGCAATTCGTGATTTTTTTGAACGTAAAGATACACCACGTTGTAAAGTACTTGTTCAAAAATTTGAAAAGCTAGGATACGATAAAGATAAGGAATGGCTTGGGAATGAATCTTTCTTTGAAGAAATTGGTATTTCAAAAGATGATTATATGGCTGTTGCTAAAGAAACAAACGAACTAGCATACGAAGCACTAAAATTTGGCGAAACATTTTCCGCTGACAAAACAATCACAGAAAAGAATGGTTGCCCAACAAAGATGAAAAAGAAAGAAGAAAACGAAGAGCATACAATGGGTCTTACTGCCAAAAAAGGTAGAAAGGTTGTAAAAGATCACAAAGCAGGTCTTATCAGTTTCAAAGATGCAGAGAAGGCTCTTAAGAATCTGGGCTTCAACGAGAGCGAAATTGAAGAGATTCTTCCAAAAGAAGAAGATGAAGAAACACGTGTACTTTCCTGCCCAGTTTGCAAGGCTCGAGTTTCTGTTGATGAATTTGAAGAGCACATGGAAGAACATGAGACAAAACAAAAGAAACCTCTCAAAAAGATGAGAAGGGAAGAAGACGAAGAAGAGTGTCCCGAAGAGATGATGGGTGACGAATCAACTTTACCTAAACAGGCTGCAAAAGAATTTAAAAAGAAGCACGAAAAAGATGTTAATGAAAAAAAGTTTAGAAAAGATTATCCCGTTAGAGAAGGGTACCAAAAAACACATTTAACAATTTCTCAAAAACACGAACTTGTTGAGGTCATGCGCGACTTACTCAAAGATTTTGAAAAAGTTAAAAGTTATGATATTACAGATAAAGCACATCAAGTACTTGATGATGTTGCTGGCTTTGAAACTGCTTCTCTAAAAGAAAAAGCAAAAGTTGTAAACGAACTTGTTGATATGTATAAGAAAAAATATCAAGTTAAGTGAAAGGAATAAGTAATATGAAATACTTAAAGGATGTAGTGTATGAAGGTACAAAAATATGGTACCTTTCAAAAGAAGGTATCTGTTGATACAATTCAATTTTATTTGGCGAACGGCGCCAAGTTGCATCCTTTAACTTACGATTACTTTATCAAAGAGTTGTCTACATTAGAGATTAAAGATAAAATTTGTCCTATTCCCTGCACAATTTTTGAACGCTTCCATCTTAAACTTAGGAAAACAGCTTAATGAAAATTCTAGAAATTTTAGAAATTATCATTGAAGCACCAATGTCTATTTCTCAAGACGATATTGATTATTTTTCCAAACATCTTGATGAAAGGAAAAGAATGTATTTTTCAAATGCTATTGAAAAATTAAACAAAGCTCTTGCAGCAGACGAAATCATTAATCCTGAGTTTCAGTGGCTTAAACGCACTTTGAATGATGTTCTTGACGAGACTATGAAAAGAACGGTTGCTGAACCATTCTTTTATGCAGGTAAATATGAGTCTTTACCGGGGGATATAAAAGAACATCTGTGGTACATTCACCCCGAACTCCACACAATTATCTCTCTTGAAAAGAAACTAGCAAAAATTAAATCAAAACACGACGTTGTTGATACCATTAAAAAGTTTATTGTTCACGCTAAGCCATTAGCGGCAGCAATGGCTTACCTCAAAACAAAAGTTGTTAAGAAGGTTCGTGATGAAGTTAAAAGGGAAGAGAAAGAAACTAAGTACAGAGAAAAAATTGCTTCCCATGATGACGTCAAACGCATCAAAGAACTATTAACACAGATTACACAAAAAGTGTACAGTGATGCGTTGGAGGCCAATAAAAAGTGGTTACATAGAGTTGGTGAAAATGTGCTTAACAAAATTAAAGAAAATCCTAAAGAATCAAAAATGCGCTTATTTGTAAAAGATCCGATTGGTTACCAAATAGCAGTTATTATTTTAGATTCTGACATGAAAGCAAAAAGCAATTACAAAGAATTACTTGACAAAGAAGCAAAAAAGATAACAGATGACATGATGAACAACTTCATCGATAAAAATACAGGTAAGTTATCAGAAATTATTACAAAGAAAAATAACATGAAAAGCGCAACAGTTGTCAGTGCCGATTCTTCACGTGGCACGGTTGAAGGAACACTTAGCTTTGAATTTAAAGATGGTTCAAGTTTTACCGTTAATAATAAAGTTGTTATGTCTTATTCAAAATACCACAAACCATTTTATCGCTTTCCAACTACATTTCATAATGTGACATTTCCTGATGGAAGTATAATGAAACAACCATCTGAAAATAAAATGATTGACGAGTTTGCAAAATAAAAATTCTTTAATGGGAGAAAAATGAGAGTAGAAGAAAATACCTATATTGGTTATCGGAATCGTGTTGTCTATATTTTAACAAAAATTCTTAAATCAAAATATTGTTTACCCCAAGAACATTTTGAAACTATAAAAGAATTTTTTGAATATATTGATGGGGCCGAATCAGCTGGAAAATTTAAAAAGGAAAACGAAGCTGCATTACGGAATATGGAATTTAGTCGTTTTAATATTCGTCATGGGTACAAGCACAGTCTTATAGGGTTTATTTCAGAACAAATTTCAATGGCGTATGATTATCACCGCTGTCAGTATGTAAGGAACGTTCATGATTCGCATGAAGATAACGTTAAACGGGCTATAGATTATTATACAAAAGACGCTACTGGAAAAGAACAAAGCATACAAGTTAAAACAGGTCAATTTAGAGGAAATACAATCGAACTTAAAAAGGATTGGTTACTTGGATCAGCAGAATACCTACACATAGTAGATATTGATGATAGACGTATGATTATTTTTAAAATGTCTGACTTCAAAAAGCTTGCAAAAAACGGTGTGGTTAGACTATCTGCAGAACAACTTAATTTGCTTGCAAAAAACGTTGATCTATCAGATATGTACTAATTGTTGACCCTTTATCGGTTCTGGGGTATGCTTTTCTCATTACAACTGGGAATTGCTATGGAACAAAACCAAATTATCGAGACCAAACAAACCTACTTTATTCCAGTGTCACTGCTTGGCTCGCTGCAAAATCGCTTAGATAAGCTGAATAAGCGTGGTGCAAAACTTGGGTTCCCTCCAGTTACGCTTGTTGAACACTCACGTAAACTAGAAGTTGTGCGTGGATATCAGGAAGCAGTAGATATTGGTACAATTTCCTACAACGAAGCCCCAAAAGTTGAATATATTGAACTCTCAATTAAGGGTCAAGCTCCAAAAATTGCTGGTTGGACTTTTATCGGTAAACTCGATCATCATTCTCTACCAGGGTCCGTGATTGTAGACACGGCTCCTGGTTACACTATTCCAAAAATCTTTTTCGAGAAAGCACCAATTTGTGAACATTGCGGGAAGGAGCGTTTTCGTAAAGACACCTTTGTACTTGAAAATGATCACCATACATATAAGCAAGTTGGACGAAATTGCCTGCGTGATTTTCTTGGTTATGACCCGAACGGTATTGTTGCGTATTTTTCATTTTTTAATGATCTTTCAGAAAATCTCGAAAAAGAGGAAAACGAATTCTGGAATCGTGGTGATCGCCAAGATTGGTGCTTTAATCTTAAAGAAGTATTAGCAAATACTGTTGCTGTGATCCGTACATATGGGTGGATTTCTAGATCTTTAGCTGATGAAATAGGAAAAACCGCGACTGCAGATATAGTTGCAGACCTTTTTGCACCAACAAACAGTTATAATCATGATCGAATTCAAACGCTTCGTGAAAAAATCAAGTTCCGTCCAGAAGAAGATAAAGCTGAAACTGCTGCAGCACTTGCGTGGCTTGAACAACAGAAACCATCAAATGAGTATATGCATAATCTTATCGCAATTGCTAAAGCAGGACAAATAACAATGAAGTTGTTTGGTTATGCTTGTTCCATTATAGCAGCATATCAGCGAGCAACAGAAAAGCTTCGTCTAAACAAAACGCAAAACAAAATTAACGAATATGTTGGAACAGTCAATGAAAAAATAGAAACAACTGTCACAGTTATTCGTATGTCTTATATTGATAGTTTCTATGGAACGGTGTGTTTGCACAAAATGCTCGACGATTCAGGCCACACACTTGTTTGGTTTGCACACAGCGAATCGAATATGAAAGAAGGAATGAAATATCAAATTAAGGGTATAGTTAAAGAACATAATGAGTATCAAAACTGGAAACAAACTGTGCTCAAGCGTGTTAAAGTTACTAAGGAGTTGACAGATGGGCTGTCTTAACTCAACCGGAAATTTTAGCCATTGGTTTGGTAATATCCACCTTAGTGGACCGTGCAACCGTGCTTGTTACTTTTGTATTGGTCAACACATGATGGCTCTTGACACTTGACACGTTAAACAACCTTAGTGATCTAAAGATTAACATTGTTCTTTGTCCTGAAACAGTTGCTTCTGGTGATTTATACAAAACACTTCATCAGTTAAACGTGATGGGAATTAAACGAGTTAACCTACGAGAGCCGTATGGTCAACCACATATTGGTGACCCACTTGCTACGTACGCACATCAAAACGGAAGTTTGTTTGGTATGCCAACATATGATTGGGGTGGAATGCAGGTAACATATTGGGATGTTCATTTTGTTGAAGTCGAATCAATTAATCTGTATGCTAATGGTATTGTGAGTACAACGTATCCCGTATCTAAGGGGCACTGTCCAAGTACTGGAACGGTTCTTAGTCAAGAATACTTTAATAAGTCTGGTCGAATAATTGAACAATGGAATTTATTCCAAAAGCTGTTATTGATATGAAGTAATTAGTCCGACAATTCATTACAATCCGATGAAAGGTTTATGAAAAAGTTCATTCAAACTGGTAAAATCAATGGTTTTTTGTACTGCGTTCAATGTATAGATGGTGAAACAGTTACAGCAACTATAACGTTGAATAACGTAGAAGAAACACGAGAATTCGTAACTCGTTCTGCTGCCGAAGAATGGGTTTTGATAAAAACTTTGAAATTTTTTGATTAAAAACTTTGAGTCTGAAATTTTGTTACATCGACTGGAAAGTGGTATAATACCAGAAGTAATGGTAGATTCTAATATATAATGAGTGAAGATGAGTCCCCCAGCGGCGACAGCATCTCTACTATTAGCAAAAAAAGTACTTCCGTCAGCAGTTAAAGATGCGATTGTTTGTATCAAAAATAATTTGAGTATTGATTTAGATGATGATAATCTTATTGCAGTGTTAAAAGACGAAGTGCAGCAGCTTCTTTGGTGTAAAAATACCTCGTTAAATATCTAAAACTTTGATTTTTGTGATACCATCAATAAGTATAATATCAGAATTAAAGTAATAGACAGGACCAAAATAAAGCTGACCATTTATCTTCCGCTTTCCGTTCCAGGTACGAAACAACTCAGCTGGGACCTCTTTCCACCGTCTGTTGATATAAATTTCGTGTTTAATTTGAATTTGCTGCGTCATACATTAGGCAATATCTAAAATATTCCCCAATTCCCATAGCAATTGTGGGATATTTGGAACAATTCTTATACTTTGGTTGCCAGAAACAGGGGTTGATCTATAATTGATAATACGCATTATAAGTTCTTTTGCTTCTGGTTTGAATTTAAAAATTTTGATTACATCAAAACGCTCTCGTTCCCACCTTGTTTTCAACGCTGATTTACCGTTTGGTTCAACACCAATTTTAACAACATTTAGAGGATAATTTTTTTCATGTATTAAAAATAAGATAGCAGAGGCACGATATGCCTCTTGTTGTGCTTTAGTCCTTTCAATTGGTTTGCTTCCTAACCAATGACGCCAATCTACCCATTGTTTTTTGTATGCAGAGATTAAATCTGGTCGACTTGGAATATCTAATGGAATCTTATCTTTATTGTTTTTAAAGTAATTTTTCCATTCAATAGAATTTTTTAGTTTTAACGAATGAGCCCATAACATCGCTTCGTGGTACGGCCGACATTGTCTTTTTTTCGGATTATGTAAAAAAGTATTTTTATTACCAAGAAAATCATTCCACCCTTTCCATTCTTTTTTATAAACACGATACGGCCATTTAGGAATATTTGGGCGCGACGTATCCCACCACTTTTTATAAAGTGAAACCGAGGAAATCATTTCTTCTTGTACTAATTCTTTTGCTTCTTCAAATGAAAGAAAACCTTTTTTATGCGCTGGCATGTTATTATTTAGTTTATGTTAATTTGGGTGTTACCTAGAATATGTTGCAAAAAATTTCAAGAAGTTTTATTATACACTATAAAATCTTTTGCTTAAAAGGTAAAAATAATGTATTGGAACCATAGAGTATTCAAAATACCTTCCGAATACGAATCTTGTTATGAGATACGTGAAGTTTATTACAACGAAGATGGTACAATACATGGTACAACAGTTCATGCTGTTGCTCCGCGTGGCAATTCTATTGAAAGTCTCAAAAAAGTTATTGGATGGATGCTTCAATCCACTGAGTATCCCATTCTCGAAGAAGACAAAATTCAATACGTTTATTATGAAGATGGAGACCCAGATCCGGACGAGATTTATTAAGGTAAACAAGTAGTTTACTTTATACTTCCGAATCTGATTAATAAACGGTTGCGTTCTTTTTTAGGTATATACTTTTCAACAAAGTTCCATGCTTCTCTATCGTCAGCGAAGATAACAGCTTTACTTTTATCAAGAGTCCATAGCCTTGCACCATTTTGCGCAAACCCCGCAAACATATAATAATCCCCATCATCCATCAATAAAGTAATCAATCGAAAAGTTTCGTATTGTACTTCTTGTCCATGCCAATTCCATGCGTTACGAATTAAATTAATTTGCCTCATCGTCTACTCTTTTGAAGATATTCTGGCTTATCATCCCATATTACGGAAGGTATATTTTCATTCTCATCAATTTCAGTATTACACGATCTTGGAATGCCAAAAACTGGTGCTGTTAAAATTTGATTATTATGAAAAGCAATTCGCCTACACATAAAATTAAGATGTTCTGGTCCTTCTAACTCACTCAAGGGTGTTGATATTATGATTTTTGATAGAAACAATGCAATAAGTTTCTCTAAATTATCTTTTTCGTTTGTTGTGCAATTAGTGCAATTTTCCGATAAAAATTTTGTAATTGCAGCGGCAATCATGTTTGGCCCGTTTATATTCCTATCACACGAAAGATCTTTTGTTGGACATACTGCATGCATAAAACCTAATGTTTCCCCATTACCATCACTATGTCTAGCTTCGTGAAAAAGCAAAGCAATACGATATATTGTACGAATGCGCGAATCCCATGCTACATCTTGCGGAAAAGGGTTATTGTTGAAGAAGTCTTCATTCAAAATAATTACACCAACACGAGGAGAATTTGCTGGGTATACAGTATTGTTTATTTTAATACCCAGAATTATATTTGATAATTTCCCTGTTTGATATACAAGTGTTCCAAGATTGAAAGCCATCAATTTACTTTCTTTTTCGTGTGAATGTAATTTTGTCTGCTGATCTTCGGAAGGTATTTGTTCATTAAATGGTAACGTTGGATTTGTTGCAACGGCATTTTCATTAACAACAACGAAAGAAATTTTTTTATCCTCAAGTTGACTTCCGTGTATTAATATTTTAATTCTAGTGTGAAGCCATTTAAATAATACCTCACTTGTAACTTTATTTGTTTCAGTAATAATATTTAAAAATTTAACTTGCTTTTTCGGATCAATATACGTCATTAAAAAGTTAATATCATGTTTAAGAATTTTAAGTTGCTCGTCTGATATACTACTTGATACTTGAATATCATCAGTTTGTTGTCTTCCTATTTTATCTGCGTAAGTGATGCAGGGGAATATCAATAGGGCTATTAAAATTATTGTTTTCATATGACTAATGTTGAATATCGGATTTTGGCTTGAATATCAAAATAGCTATTATCGACAATTAATATATGAGGATAATTATTTTCAAGAAATTTTTCTGCTTCGCTTATTGAATTAAACGTTTCTGTTAGTGTAAAAGGTGATTTGTTGTAATCAAGTAAAATTGAAATTATTACACGATTACAACTACAACAAACACTCCGTTCAATTTTTGTCAATTTTTGCAATTCCGTTTTGTGTCATAGGTAATATTCTATTACTTTAATATTTATGATACAACTTTTCGCTGTTAATATATATTTTAATTACAAAGTGTATCTATCACTGACTAATTATAAACCACCGTGGTTAGTTGACGCTGTACCCCTTGAGTAATTAGATTTAATTAATGTTGTTCCTGCAACAACAGTGTTAGTCGCATAAGTGTATTTTTGTGATCCTGTTTGATCCGAAAAGCAATATACACCAAACGTTGTTCCGCTAATGGCGGCTGCTGTTGTTGCTGCTACCAACGTCGTTCCGGTTACTGCTGTTTCGGATGAATATGTTATTTTTTTTGTTGGAAAACCCATGGCACCGTTGTCATTACCACCACCAAATACACCAACTGTTGAATCGCCGCATGCTCCATGGTCTCTACGTGCAATACCAAGCGATGTTATAGTTGTCATCGTTTCACCAGAATATAAAAACTTATGTGTTACTGATGTGGAACTTCCGTCATATACTTGGTTACCTGTACCGTTAAGTACACTATTTTGACCACCATGAAAAATCGCTTTGGTTGTATTACCAGCGCCTGCAAGACCAGCTAACCCTTGTGTTAAACTAGAAGTTGAAACAACTGTATCATTTGAATACGTATATTTGTCTGTTACTGCGGATACAGTCCAATATGGTATATATCTTCGGCCACCTGTATATATTCCAAAAGTACTATTATTTGCTGCAGCTAATAATTCTCTATTGCTTGTTAATCCTGTTGAAGAAGTTACAGTGTTGTTTGACCATTGATATCTTTCTGTTGGGAAGCTGGAAGTTCCACTACCAGAGCCGACAAGATAAGCCGTTGTTGATGTACTGGTACCAGCACCAGCCGGACGGATATAAGTTAATGTTGTACCTGAACTTACTACACCATTACTTAAATTATATAATTCAACTGTATTAGAAGGACTAACCCAACCACCACCACTGTATCCGTTATTGCCACCAAAAAACATTCCCTTTTCACTAAGGGTTCCGACAAAAAAGGGTGTGCAGAATATTAGACACATTTATAAACCACCAAGTGCAGTACCCGAAACGACTGTTTCAGGAGAATAAACGTATTTGTCTGTGACAGCGTTATAACCACCCATGAATAGACCGGTTTGAACAAACAATAACTGAAATGGTTGTATATGAATTAGCATTCTTTTTTCCTTATAAGAGAGATATACTTATTTATATTTATTTATGCTAAACCAAAAAAAAATAAGCGAGCATTGCACTCGTCTTCAAGAAGATGTGGTTTAGATTGTAACTTCTTTGTTTTAAACAAAAATTTCTTCTTTTACCCTCTAATTATATATATTACATTCTTAATGTTTTATTGAGAATGTTGTTATGAGCTTGAAAGATTTATTAGATAATGAGGATACTATCATTTAAAATGCTGCTCTTGTTTTGCAGGAATTAAATGAATCTTTAGCATTAAAATGCCTTCGACAAGAAGAATATGCAAAATTGGTTGATGATCTTCTTAATCTAGAACAAATTAATAAACTCCAAAATATTGAACGCAAGTCTCATATCGAAGAAGCATATGTTTTACTTCGTAAATTTGTAGTAGACGCTGCTTAATCGTTCTTTAAATTGTTATCGATTTGTGGGAAATCGTGAGTACCATGGTTTAATACTGATCCTGAACCGTACACTTGCTTAAGTGTCTACAGATGTTCAGGTAAGCATAATGGTGCCCAAGGTGGGACTCGAACCCACACTGTCGTGATTTTAAGTCACGTGCCTCTGCCGATTGCGCTACTTGGGCTTTTTATTCCACCAGTAAGAAACTTAAACTTCTTTCCATCTAAGATTAAGTTTGTTTTTTTCACTACATCTTATTTACGTTAATCAGATCAATTCTCAACGGACGGTCATGATCCATGACCGTTAGATTTTGTACAACATCATCAATCAATACGACATGATCTTCTTGTGTAAGAAGGGCCCAATCAATGAAAGCACGTTGTTTACCCCAGATTGTGGTGAACTCGGTTACCTCCATCATCGTTCCATGTTTCCAGAACACTTGCTATTTCAATTGCTTGTTTGATACCATGCTGTACAAAATCTTCTTGATCTTTGTCGTTCCACACAGCAAATGAAAAAATACCAACCTTTTTAAGTTGACGCTGTTCAATCCAATTCCAAAGGCCCGAACCACCCTACTTGTTGGGACTAACTGTGTTTTCTGCATAGATAGCACCCTAGCTATAGGTCCAGTTTTTGCTACCTTTACGTTAACAACGGTGGTTAACTCGTTGCCCTCGCTCGTTTTACGTTGTAAAAGATTTAACCTTTACAACTATTAATTAGTTGCGACTTATATCAAGGAACAAACTAAGGTTTATTCAACTTGAATGCGCCCCTTCTCTGGTTAGCCCCACCCAACGCCCCCAGCCACTGCACCTTTTCCGTGCAATCCCTAATTCTATAACTGATGTCGAGAGAATTTCTTATAATCTCCCGACGTCTTGAAGTCAGCAAGCGATGATTTGTTCCCTACCTTCTGACTAAAGTAGATGTTTGTCATCCTTCGTTTTATCACCAGTTATGGTTATTATATATAATTATAACCCTCAAGTCAACATTTTTATTATTTATAAAATGGAGGGAGATAAATAGACATAAAAATGCGCATTTAACGACTATGAAATTAATGGAATTAATTACACCCGCAAAAGATATTGAAACACCCATTGGTGCTTTTGTTAAAGGCATGGCATACGAAAAAGACAAAAAACTAACATATAAGGGTAAAAATATAGAGATACTTGGAGCTGGTATTGAAGGTACCGCTTATCGATTGGAAGATAATCCAAACGTTATCAAAGTGATGACAAGCAATAAAGAAAATCTCGGAAAAATTCCTTATCTACAGTATATTTTAACTTTATCCAAGTATGCAAAAGAAAATCCTTATTTTCCACGAGTTGACCGTATATCAGAAATACCTATAAATCCAAGTGAATATAATGTTGTTATTAACAACGTCCATGAAAAAAATCCTGATGTAGCTCAAAAATTTGCTCGAACATTTGCTCGTTACCCTCTATCAAAACTTATTGTCTTTAAAATGGAACCATTAGTAGAATTTAGTCAAGCAACAAGAGAAGAATTATTAGTTTTATTTCAAAAAATGTTTGGAACAGAACCAACGAAACAATTAAGCCCAAACGAATTAAGAGAAGAAATTACAAAAATTATCGAAAAAGCAGTGCACGGAAAATATACAGCTGATTATTTAAATCAAATTAAAGATCCGTATCTTAAAAACGCAATATCATTGATTAAAAAGGTTAGAGCTAAAACTAAGGCCTATGTTGATATCCATAGAGAAAACGTAATGCTCCGTAGAACACCATACGGATTACAACTAGTTATTACTGATCCTCTAGTATGAGCTTAATAATTAGTAAGTTTTGATCTTACAAAGATATAAAGTGCAACAATTCCGGCTGCTATAAATATAATTGTAAAAAGAACGATTGTTATTAAAATTCCCTCTTCAGTAGGAGGAACTACAATCAGCAGAATTGATAGTATGATTAATAAATTAATCAAGATTTAAATCATTTCACTTTCAAGTTTTACCCTTTCAACGTTTGAAAATGAAACCAAACTGCCGTTTTCGAGAACGAGAAAGTCACTTTTTCCAATCACTCTAAAAAATTCAGAGTCGCCCTTAAGGCAAACAAAATCACCAATCTCAATACATTCTTGAAGAGCAAGTACACTCATGTTAATCTTCCCATCGATCTTTCATTCTTTTAATCGTTTCGTCCGGCACACCATGAATATTCTTGTAGTTACCAGTTGCAGTAAGAATCTTCGTTGGATATCCAAGATCTAAGTACGGTTGAAGTTCCCACTTCCGAGAAAACGTATTGCTAACGACAACATCTTTGCCTTCTTCAAGAGCACGTTTAGTTTGACTAAGACACCATGCATGAGCTTTCGGCAAAAGTGCAGGTCTAAATTCATACTTACCATCACGTTCAAAATACATATCAGCTTCGAAGTGAAGATAACCTTGCTTAACATATTCTCTTACCATGGTTGATTTACCGCTATCAGGCAAACCACGAATTAAGATCAGTTGTACCATTTAATCTTTTTAATTCCCTCGATTTGAGTATTTATACATTAAAAAGGGTCTAAAGTCAACACCAATGTTCACGATAACTTTTCCTAAAATTTTCTCTGGACTGCTGAAACTTTTTGACAGCTATATGTTGCATACCTAAAACCGTCTTTTGTATCAACACTCATTCGAAACCACGGTACTGTGAGTCATTGCCACCACTTATCTCCGGATGCAAGTTAGCACAATATCAGGTTGCTTTCCGTTAATAGAAGTAAACATTTGATTTCTTCGCGCAGCTTCTTGTCTTTCCTCTTTTGCCCTTTGCGCAATTTCTTGTCTTTCTTCCTCTTCGGTTGCAATCCGATCGATACAGTTTTTATGAAAATAATTTATCTGATACCGGCACTGGTTCATTGGTCCTGTGTTTTGACGGTTAAACATTCCCACACAATCCCACATCTCTCTTTCTCTTACTTCGTTACTTCGTTACATTGTTTTTCTGTTTTCACACCATCGAATTCCCTTCGCCACTCGCGTTCACCGGCAAAAATAGAACCAGAAATTAAAAGCACGACCAAAATTGTCACATTCTTCATGTGGTTACTTCCTGCGCATTGTTACGGTTGCATCGACTGCGCAAACATATGGAAGCTTTTCAACCTGATTATAACCATATGGTGTTGGGGTAACTTTATCGTCTGACTTGCTACAACTGCAGTCACTTCGAGATGTAGTTACTTCATAACCCCATGAAGTTCGTTCCATTGAGTTCAGCCATGAATTAGCTTGTTCTTTTGCAAGAGCACAAGCTGATGCACTCGAATATTGAGCATACCCAGTAAATGTTTGGTGCTTCGTTCCTTCAGAAGCTATCCATAGAATAAGTGATAAAATTGTTATTACTTTCTTCATATATCCTCCTTACGTTAAGGAACCAACCTTAACCCAAGGGAGGAAAGAAAAAAATCAACTGACGGGTACCCCATAATAAAGGGGGCTTGTGATGGATTTGAAAAAAAGCCCAAGAGGGTCAATCTCTTGGGCAGATCATAATAGTCCCGAATTGCCTCGGTAGGTGCACTTGGTTACCTGCTATTTCACAGGACCATCCCCTACACGTCTTCTCAGAATAATCCGTCACCATTCCAAGAGAGAAGCTTCTCAGAAGGTCAAGGCTTACCGTTTTTAGCCCAGTGATACTGTCACGGTTCCGTGAAGTCGCGTGGATTTCCGGGTCATTCAGCTGCCCTCTGTTTACCCTTCGGCCTTGGAGGTACAACCTATCGGCTTTCTGCGCTATGTTCCCACCATGCACTAAGTGCTCTTTTCTATATTCGTAATATACTTTATTTGAACCTAAAAGTCAACAATCACCCCAAGCCCACGAATTGTGTGTCCGCAGGTTTGTTGCTCCATCAAATTACGATTCTTTGTTCCTCAATAACAAGGACAAGTTGCTGGACACTTAAATCATCCAGCATATCTTCAAACTCACTAATTTGTTCAACGGTTGCCATTATTTACACCTCGATGGGTTGGGATTATCTGTATGACATGCCTTACCTGGATTACCAGGAACAAGACCAGGCAGTGATATAGGCACTTCTTTTTCTGCCTTAGGCTTAACAGAACAAGTATTGCTTGGAGCTGTCAGAACACCAATAAGCCCTACACTAAAAAAGAACATGAATACAGCTGTAAATAAGAGATGTATCATCGTGTTTGAACCTTTGCAGGCATATTTCTACACTTTTCTGTTGCAACAACGGTACCGATTGTATACGCCACCCAAAGTAAAACAAGCATGATTAATAGATCAACAAACGAAAACCCCTTTGTGTTTTTCATGACTCACCTCGACCGATAGCTACAAATCGACCAAATACTGCAGCTACGATAAAACTGAACACAACCCAACCTGCAAGAATATAGATAATTGTCATTGTAATATCCTAATACAAAGTTATTACATCGAGATCACCAGGCACGATATTAACATACTCATCACGGACCTTGGTCAGGCGCTCAAACAAGATATCCCAAGCTTTTGACCGATTTTCAGCACTAACCTTGATAACGACTGTTCTTATGAAGATTCCTACAATTAGGTTAAAAAATCAACACTGAGTTACACTTATGTTTTTGATGGAAATCTCTTAGAGGCTAAACGGTAACACGATCTGTGTACCAATTACACCAATATTCTTGCCATCGATCACAATAGGTGGAAGAACAAGAACTCGCACCACACCAATCTGCACGACGCCCGCCGCAACAGGCAGAATTGTAGCATAATCATAACCGTGAACCAAACCACCAGTAAGTCCAAGTTTGATAGAACCAACACGAGCAAGATCGTTTGCTAAGAAGAAAACGTACTCACTGCGAGTGTACTCGGAGTTATGATAGAAACCAACTTGCCAGGAGGCAGTTTGGTCGATACTGCACTCAATACCAACACCGAAGTTGTGCTCGTTGTAATCGGTTTTACGATCGAAATGGTACGATAGAGCGTTCACAACAGGTGAACATTCATTTGCAAAAGCAGAGGAGAGTGGAAGCGTAAATGCAATTGCAACCAAAACTCGAGTAATATGCTTCATAATTTAAAGTCAACCCTTGTTTATCATAGGAAAACTCGCTCAAGAGCGTAGAGAGGTCTACCAGTTTGGAAACCGAACCAAAGTTCTCGCTCAAGCGTCTCGTATATGGCGACAGTACCAGCTATCAATATGAGTACAACGACTGTCTTTTTTAACATATCTTTAAATCCTAAAGTCAACCTAGTTTCCCCGCAACAGCAACACTCAAAAGGTACACCGTGTACGTGATAATTATCGCGGATAGTGTGATTAGTAGTCGATCAGTAGTTGATAAATTCACGTGCTTCCTGCCTCCACTGCTTCTTTTGCTTGGCGCGCGAAACATTAGTAGTGCCACGCTTCTGCTCGTGCTTGCCAGCACCTGAAGTCTGCGCGTACTTTGCGACGTAGTTACGGTTTTTAACAGCCTTGATTGTCACTGCTCTCTCCATTTAATGTTTGGTTCGTACGGCAGAACTGCTAGCTCAGCTCTGCTTTCCGTTGCCATGAAACACACGATCACCAACATTAGTTTACCACTGTAGAGTCAAAAAAGTCAACGTTACTTGCGTGACTTGCGTGACTTCTTCTGTTTGTGAACTACCTCATACTTGTTGTTGTTAATCACAAGTTCCACCAACTCGTTGAGATTGACATTGCGGTAGTTGTCAGCACCAGTCGAATCGTAGCGACGTTCCCACACACTCAACAGGTTCTTCTTGTCGGGATCATACTTCATCCCAACACCAGTATCGAATTTGTGAACATTAATGCGGCAGTTCATCTTACGCACTTCACCATTTGTCCGTTTGACGAAAGTCACAGTAAAAAACGTGTTGCTGTTCTTCATCAATTCAATTGCTTGCTGATGCGTAATTTGCATGTTGCTTTCTCCTATTGATAAGGCAAGTATAGACTAATAGGGTTAAAAGTCAACACCACTTTGATGGCAGTGTTTTCTCAAGAATCTTCTGAATTTCGTTCAGAAAGTATGTTCTTTTCCTCTGAGAGGAAGGCGATATTGAAGATTAGCATATACCCGTAGGGTCAAAAAGTCAACGTATCAATTCGCAATTTGGTCCGGTGGCCAACCGCTTCTTTTTTGGTAATTTTTTAGGCCTTCGACAGTCGTAAATTTACGAGAAACCCTCCACGGAAATCCGTAATCTGTAAAAGTTTCGATTTGTTGTATTTTCTTATGCTCCATTTTCTTATGCTCTTCGACAAGAACTGGGGTTGTGATACCAAATTGAGTTGCAGTAACATCAATAACGTAAGCACCATACAGAACAAAGCAATGACTATACCAGTCCTCCATAACTGCAATGGTACTGTTAATGCCAATTTTCTTCAAACGTGTATGAAGTTCGGCAGCAGCAATCGCACACATACCACCTAAATCAGAAGGAAATCTCCTAAAGGAGTAACTTTCAGCCCACTTCCGAGTCTTCTTTGCAACTGCATGAATACGCTTTAGTGTTTTGACGTCCAGGAGCTGATTGTTCACGTCATGAACAGCCTTACTCACCATATGTTTGGTCTCCAATTACCTATCTAAAGGGTAACCATAGCTCAGTGGGGTCAAAAGTCAACGAGCAATTTTATGACAAAAATACCAAAAAACACAGACTTAAGACATGTTTAGATATTTTAAATTTCCTTGTTGTGATGAGAAAAGGATATATTATTAGGGTTAAAAGTCAACAAAGAACTAAAGTTAATTAAACCTTTCGTCCCATTGTTTTCATGTCATCAGGATTTGTAATCACTTGGTAAGCACCCTTGTTACAGATAGGTGCAATAACATATTGTTTTTCTGTTGTATGTGATTCTTTGCGAAGAGCAACACCAATTCCATCACCAAGGGAAGGTATGTTCTTTGTGTCTGAGCCCGCACGAGGTGGAGTCAAATCAAACACTTGCAACGTTTTGAATTTGCCTTGCTGTGCAGGACGTTTCTTTGCGTACGAGCGTACGTGTGTGCGAATAATGATTGTCATTTTCAGTAATCGATATCTGCGACAGTACAGGGTCAGAAAGTTAACTCTCTCGCTTGCAAATCTGGTAATACGTAGCCGCAGCAACCTTACTGAGGCCAGTCTTCTCCATGATCTTCTCGATCACAACCTTGCGCGACTGCTTCGTGTTCGAAGCAAAAATCTTACGGGCAACGTCAATCTTCTTGACCTTCTTTTCCTCGGTCTTCTTCACTCGTTTGGTCTTGGTTGGAACTTCAAGGTCATTAGCAGCATCACGAGCCAACTTATCCTCAAAGGATTCAACTTGAACCTTAGCTGCACCAGCCAAAAGTTCAGCTTCCTCCTTCTCAGCAGATTCAATCAGAGCATCAACTTCTTCATCCGTCATCTGCACACGAGAAACCGGTGGTAGTACTTCAGGCGTTGGTTCAATCCCCCCATTGGCAAGTTTGATCTGAGCTGCTTCGAGTTCACGAATATCTTCATTCATTTTACGATCTCCTACAAGTTGTTTAACAAACGCTGTACCACAAATATCAGCCTCTTCATCTCCAGGTGAAAAATCAACCAATTCCCACATACCAGGAAAGGTAGTAGTAACTGCATCAAGAATTTTTTTTTCGTCGATGCTTTGTCCAACCCACTTAACGCACACTAGCTCTTCGTTAAGGCGTGTGATATCCTCGATATACATATCTATATCAAATCTCCTTTGAAACGCTTGCACGAATTCGCATGTGAGCCTTCTTTGCAGTCTGTACTGCATCCTTTTCGGTTGCGAAACTCACATAAGTTGTTTTTATCATGTTTATCCTTTGTCAGGTTCAAAAGGGATCGTCGTAGTCGTCCCCGAAGAATCCGTAATCTTCGTCCGTACCGTAACCAGCACTACGGAGTGCGTCAGCATCAGCTTCAACGTCATCACGGAACTGATCATACTCTTCAGGTTCGATCCCGCGTGTATCCCATTCCCAATCACCACCAGCTTGCGCAGCACAATCCTGATGCGCAAGCAAAATATGATCTAGTTCACCATCGAAATCATAAACTTTTAGATCAGCCAACTGATCTCCTTCAATCAGCATTTTGCCGCAGACTGCACAAGCACATATTTCTTTTACCATGTGTTTGGTCTCCAATTACCTATCTAAAGGGTAACTATAGCTTAGTGGGGCTAAAAGTCAACGAGCAACAATCAACTTCATCATTGACTGACACTTGATGCAAAAAAGCACAGATTTAGCCGTCATATTCTTCGGGAGTTTGAATATTAGTTGACTTCTTTCTTGCAGTTATACACGTAAGTTGTAGCACCAGCCTTCGACATATCGAGTTCCTTCATGAAGAGCTCAATCATCTCGTTGCGAGAGAGTTTATCTTTGTTCTCAGAATACAACTGGATAGCACGATCTTTTTTCTCGCCCTTACGACCAGAACGAACCGAAACCGTTTCGCCGTTTTCGTTAACCGCAACAGCTCCATTGAGAATTGCATTATCTTCGAGACCGAGTGCATACTGCATATCACCATTGCGAAGGCGATCAACCATTTTCAGAGCAGACTGAAACGCTTCATTTACGATGAGCGAAGGATCAAGCTCGTTGCGAACAATGTTCTGCACAAGATACAGGTAGAAGTACTTGGCGGTTAAATCGTCAAACGAACCAACTTCCGAAACATCACCTACCAGCTCAACAATCGCGTCGCGATACTGCTTGCCGGTCGACCAAAGCACACGCACATCCTGCACCGCACGGGTGTAATCTTGCGTATTGACACAATACTTCTCAAGTACAGTGATCGGGTTATGCATTTGATTTCCTCGTTGAACTTATGAGGTAAGTGTAATGCAAGAGGGTTAAAAGGGCAACCTTGCTATGTTCCTTGACTTTTGGGTCAATTTATTATATGCTTCCTGTACGGCATGAAGGAAAGCCAAAGGCCGACAAGATCGGTGGTCCCGGTAAACTTGTGCTGAGAAAAACTATATCAGTACTTACTGATATAAAACAGGTTGACTTTTTAACCCTCCGCTATATACTTACCCTATATTAACTGTTGGAGCAATGAAATGGTCAATGTTTCTGCAGAGATCCGCAAGCGGATTGAGAACAAAATCAACGACTGTCTCGCGATTGCGAACAAGCACTATAACCCGGTGTGTCCGTTCAAAATGCCAAAGGTTGAGTACAATCTTCATGGTACGTGCGGGGGTCTTGCTTACCCGACTCAGTGGCGCCTTCGTTTTCATCCTGTGTTTATCGCTGAGAATACAGAAGATTACATTGAGAATACTGTGCCGCATGAGGTCGCGCATCTCATTGACTATGAAGTGCATAAACTGCATGTTCAGGGATTTGGTTATCGTGTAAAGCGGCGGTCCATTCACGGTCCAACGTGGAGAGCCGTGATGCGTTTGCTTGGAGCAAATCCTGCTCGTTGTCATACATATGACACCTCGAATGTACAAAGGAAATCTAGTTTCATGTATGAGTGCCCTTGTTGCAAAAAGGAATTTCGCCTTGGTCCAACACGCCACAAAAAAATTCAAAATGGAGCGATTTACTGGTGTTCTTCGTGTGGTAGGGATAGGGGTAATCTCGTGTATCAGCAAGCCAATCAAAGTGCGAAGTTAGCGGTCACGAAACCGGTGCAAGCTAAACCACCGAAGGCTGGATCGAAGATTGAGCGTGCGTACTTCTTTGTCAAAAATAACAAGGATATTTGCGGTCGAAATAGTTTGATCGCTGGTATTGCTCTTGAGCTGAACTGTTCGCGGGCAATGGCACAGACCTACTACTACACTGTGCTCAAGAGGTTGGAAGCTTGACATTTAAGGTCAAATAAGTTATACTTGTACTAGTAAACTTTGTAAGAGGTAATGAATATGGATTCAGTGCAAGAATTGTCACTTACAACGTGGTGGCGGATAGCTACTGAGAATACAATTTCTTGGGAACGTGTAGCATCATATTTGCATGGTGCATTTATGATGTTGCCTATCGGTGAGGGACTAACAGAATTTGGAGACGATTTGATTTTTTTGCGTGCTATTTGTTATCGGCGGGCTGAACTTTCCTAGGAAACACTTCTCAACTGGTGAGCCCTACCTTTCCGTACACGCGACTGCCTTTGAAGTCAATCCTCCCAAAGAAGAGCCCAAAGAGGAAGAAGTGAAGGAAGTCTCACCGAAAGAATTGGACGCTGTTGCGCAAGTGTACAACGACTGGCTCAGTCGTGTGCGTTCTGGCGAGAAACCGAACTAGTTGACCCAAACCTCGAGATGAGGGACAATGTTCTTGTTGTTTGATTAACCCCCCTTCAACAACGAGGCAGACAGTGAAACTTCAGCATGAAGACCGGCCGATCGAGCGCGGTGGCGATCTGGTCGAAACGCAATTCAAAATCAAGGCCACCGCCAAGGCGTTCGCCATTCTGTCGAGTGGTCTGTACACCAACAAGATCCGTGCGATCATCCGCGAACTTGCCTGCAATGCGTACGACTCGCATGTCGCTGCTGGCAAGAAAGATACGCCGATCGAGATCAAGCTTCCGACCGCACTCGAGCCGACTTTCTACGTGAAGGACTTCGGCACTGGCCTCGACCACGACGGCGTGACGCAGCTGTACACGACGTACTTCGAGTCGACGAAGCAGGACAGCAACGACTTCATCGGTGCGCTCGGTCTCGGCAGCAAGTCGCCGTTCAGCTACACCTCTTCGTTCAACGTCGAAGCACGCCACAACGGTGTGGTGCGGCACTACACTGCGTTCATCAACGAACAAGGCACCCCTGCGATCACGAAGATCGCCGAGAAGGCAACCGCTGAGCCGAACGGCCTGACCGTCTCCCTGCAAGTCAAGCGTGAAGACTGCACGAAGTTCGAGACCGAAGCAAAGCACGCGCTGATGTACTTCCATCCGCTGCCGAACATTCTCGGCCGCGAAAAGTGGAAACCGCATTCGGTGAAACACACCGTCAACGGCGGCGACTGGAAACTGCGCGAGACCGACGAGTACACGACGCAGATGTCTGGTCCGTACGTGCTGCAAGGTTTCGTCGCGTATCCGATCGACGCGAACGTGATGCGTCAGAACGGACTGTCGAACACCACTTCGCAACTGCTGAACCTGCACGTCGATCTGGTCGTTCCGATCGGCGAAGTGGAGGTCGCTGCGTCGCGTGAGGCTCTGTCGTACACGAAGCAGACCGTTGCCAACATCAAAGCTCGTCTCGATCGGATCACCGCCGAACTGCATTCCACCGTGCAGAAGGAATTCGACAACTGCACGACGTTGTGGGAAGCTCGGATGAAGTATGTGGCGTTCGAGTCGGAGATGAAAGGAAACGAGCACCTTCGCGACGTTTTCCGCACTCTGAAAAATACCAAACCGTTCAAGTGGAATGGCAAGTCGCTGAGCGATGAGGTAAAACTGGACGTCGGTTCTTTGGAGAACATCGAAGTCGTTCTCTACTACAAGACCAAGTCGAACAAAGCTCTGCAACGTTCGGCCGTCTTCGAGCCTGGTACGAAGCAAAAGCACTTCAACGACAAGCAAAAGACGTTCCAGTTCGGTCTTCACCTCCGTCCGAATCTGCCTGTGTTGATTGACGACCTCTACGGCGGCAACGACATTCTCCGTCAGTGGCTGGACGATCGGATTGGCAACAGCTGGCAGGATAAGTACGCTCTCGTCTTCCGTCCGCTGTCCCGCAAAGTCGAAGCCGAAGCGAAGCAGGAGATCATCACGATCCTCGACCAGCTCGGCAGTCCGACTCCGCTGTTGGTCAGTGCCCTGCCGTATCAGCGCACGAAGAAGTCGTACTACAAGAAGCGTGCAGCGAACATGCTGTACAAGTGGTCTGGCTTTGCGTCGAACGGCGGCTACAAGAAGAACCAGATTCGTCGATCGTTCTCGAAGCTCTGCTGGACGACGAAGGAAGTGGATTTTTCGGACGGCGGCTTCTACGTCCCAACCAAGAAGTTTGCGATCATGCGAAATGGTGCGGAGCAGCTGTACTTCGACGAGATCCTCAGCTCGGCGGCGTCGCTTGGACTGATCCCTGCGAACGTTGAAGTGATTGGCATGTCGGAGAAAGAGCTCGCCGACGCACAGGACGAAGGTGAGTGGACGAACGTGTTCGACCACATCGCTGCGGAGTTTGCGAAGGTGAACAAGCAGCACGAGATGTCGAACGTGATCGCTCTCGCCGACATCGTCGAGAAGCTCGGTCGTGGCATGTCGCAGAACATCATCGTGCCGTGGAAGAAGCTGCGTGACGATGTTGTCGACTGCGACTTCAAGAAACTGCTCGACGGCGTACTGGAGCTTGCAACGAGCAAACACGAGCATGGTGTGGTGAGGAGATTTCTCACCCACATGAAAATGCAAGCCGAGCTGGACTTCGTCAACAAGACCGTTGATGACGTTATGGCAAAGTGGAAGACGGTGAAAACTCAGTATGAGATGTTTGATCTCATCAACTGGAGCAACATCGGAAGCCATAACACGAAGGTGGTGGTCAACTACATCAACACCGTCGAGAAGAGCAGGAAAAAGAGTTAGGGGGTGGGAGGGGGATTCGACCGCTAAGTCTGCCAGACTGCCGAGTCCCCCTCTCCATTTTCTGACCTGTTGCCAAACGGATTGAAATAGGGTACGATGTACGTGTTGGTCAGAAATGGCCGACAGAACCTCACACAAGGAGTTTTCCATGTCAAACGGCAATATGATTTACGTGCCGAATGAGGTACTGACGGTTGTCGTCGACAACCAGCCCTACACAATCGCTGCCGCACACCCGAACTTCAAGGCGTGTGTGGAAGCGGCGAAGGCTGGTGATTTCGACGCGATCCCCTCGCTTGCGGACATTCCGCAGGCGATTCGTCAGTTCTCGGAAGGCAAGATCGAAGTCGATGAAGGTGCTGGAATCGTGCTGTACGGCGGCGAACCGATGCACAACTACGCTGCCGACCGTCTGCTCGGCATGATGTACGAAGGTTTCAACATCGATCCGCTCGTCAAGTTCCTCGAGAACCTGCTGCAGAACCCGTCCAAGCGTGCTGTGGACGAGCTGTACAAGTTCCTCGAGCACGGCAAGATGCCGCTCACTCCCGACGGTCACTTCCTCGCGTACAAGCGTGTGCGGAGCGATTACAAGTCGGTGCATGACGGCAAGACCGACAACTCGATCGGCAAGGTCGTCGAAATGCCTCGCAACAAGGTCGATGACAATTCGCAGCGGACCTGCTCGTACGGCTTGCACTTCTGCTCGCACGAGTACCTGAAGAACTTCAGCGGCGACAAAGTCGTCGTGCTGAAGGTGAATCCGCGCGACGTCGTGTCGATCCCTGCGGACTACAACGACACGAAAGGTCGTGCGTGCCGCTACGAAGTGGTTGGCGAACTCTCGCCCGATGAAGTCGAGCGTGCTCTCGACAACAACGTGTGGGACGGCCGTTCGGTCGTTGGCGATTACGATCCCGACTACGACGATGCCGATCGTGATTTCGACGATCAGCCGTTCGGCGACGAGGACTTCGAAGCGTCGGACGACAACTACAACGAAGGCTACACGAACGGCTACGACGATGGTCGTGACAAGGAAGAGCCTGCTGTGACCGAAGACGACGAACCCACCACGCAGTGGGAAGAAGGCTACGTCGCTGGTTACAGAGACGGTCGCGGTCACAAGTCGCGTGCTGTTCCGAAGTCGTAACGTATGAGCACTCGTTTGGAGACGATTTGATTTTTTTGCGCGCTATTTGTTATCGGCGGGCTGAACTTTCCTAGGAAACAATGTAGAAACTCTGGAGATCGTTCCGTCAGTATGGACATATACGCTCTCAACATATCCTCAGAGCGGAATCGATTTGATGCTTGGCTCGATTGTTAACAAAATCTTTCTTCCATGATTCTTGAATCTTATCTTAACCTCAAAAAACGGAATGCTCGTGCAAAAAAGTTGCGCGCCCTAGGATACCAGGTAAAGGTTCGTACGGCGTATAACCAACAAATTCATCCCCAGTATATCAATGATTGGGTTGGTCTTGAAAAGGATGATACCGGTTTTGGTAATACTGTTTATAAAACTTTTGTTTCGAAATTGTATTGTCTGGAGGCTCATCAAATAGTGAAGCCATGAAACTACCTAAAGTCTATCACGATTTCCCATGCCAACCTGCATTTTAGTTGATATTTGGGTAAAATAATTGATACTAGCTAGTATCAAAAACCACTCATACATGACCTACAAATGACCTATAAAACTAAGATTGATCCGAAGATTGTTGATCGCGTACTTAATCTTGCTACGACAAGTACTCACGATACGAAGATGGGTTGTGTGATTACTGATCGTAGGGGTCGGATTGTTGCTGAAGCAACAAACATGCATAAAACACACCCGTTACAGCACCGGCATGCAGTTAAAGTTCAGCAACCAAATAAGGTCTACCTTCACGCGGAAATTGCAGCGCTTGTTAAGTGTCGCGAACAAGGCCATACTCTTTACGTTGGTCGTTGGCGTGGCGATGGTATTATCGGACTTGCAAAGCCTTGTCCGATTTGTTTTAGCGCGATCCATGAAGCTGGAATTCGTGAGGTTGTTTATACAGAAAGCGGAGGTAAACTTACCGTACTTTTTGTTGATTAGTCTTGGGGCCTGTAGCTCAGTTGGTTAGAGCTGCCGACTCATAATCGGCTGGTCACAGGTTCGAATCCTGTCGGGCCCACCAAACATTTAAGGAGAGAAGCATGAAAGATGTTCTTGTTATTCATCCAACAAAGAATGATGTTGACGATGCTGAATTGAATAAAGTTGTTGATTCTCTTGATGAAAAATCATGGTACGATTACGAAAGCGAATTTAACTTCGATGGACCCTATGTCATGGCTGGTGAATACAAATATTTTCCTGAAGCAAAGCGAATTTCCATGCCAGCCCAGGAATATGTTGATCTTGTAAATGCAGCTTCACGTAGTAAGATATAGCTGTTGACATTTGGGGGGAGCTAGTCTATATTAAGTAAATAAAGAAGTAACGGTGCTTGACGGCTGCCAAGAAGCACGGTTGATGGGAAGAGCAGGGTCGGGGTGCGGACAGGACCTTAAAAACGCACACGGTGCTTGACGGCTGCCAAGAAGCACGGTTGATGGGAAGAGCAGGGTCGGGGTGCGGACAGGACCTTAAAAACGCACACGATGCACCACAAACAATATGCCTGAGGGTTCGAATCCCTTTACGTAACCCCGAAAGGGAAGGTGCAGGCACTAAAGTAACCGGAACTAAATGGCCGGGAGTTTGTGTGACACACTAGAGCATCGTTTAAGTGGTAAGGCTGCTTATATTGGAGCAGAGAGTAAGATCGCGTAATGTGTGGGGGCGGATCTTACAAGCGAATTCGTTGTTGACTCTCTTATAATATGTATTATACTTCCCACCATGGTACGAAGGTAAATTATTTTTAGATTTTTCGAGATGATGAGGAAGTGGAATATAAATTTAGCCTTGATGGTTTTAACAAGGTTGTACAGCCCTTTGTAAATAAGCAACAACTTACTGTGTGGGTCGCAAAATAGAGATTTGCGTATATAATGAATGCAAAAATTTTAGATCTAAACGCTTTCCGAATTCGAAAACAAGAAGAAAAAACGGCAAAAGAAGCTGAAATTGATCACAAGATCAAGGAACTTGATTCCTTGATGGAAAAGAGACGTCAATCCGATATCTTCAAAAAGATTGATGAGGAAGTGGAATATAATCGCAAACGCTTACAGGATGCTGCTCATCTCTTAAGAGAGCTGGGAAATAAAACAAAACGTTGCCCTACATGTACAGCAACCCTTGCTCCAATTGATAAGGATAAGTACTTTTGTTTTTCGTGTGTTGCACAAGTTAATGTTTTAATCACGGAGGACTAACGATGTTTAAACCAGGCGAAAAAGCATTATTGGTATATGCAGATCCGTCTCATAATCTCCATTTGCCAATTGAAGTTACAGTCTTATCAAAAGTACACGATTCAATTCAGAATCGTGTTGCTTATGAAATTGATATTTCGGGATATCCATGTCCCTATGGAGCACCTTGGTTAATTCCCGAAGAATATCTCCGCAAAAAGATTCCACCTAATTGGGAAAAAACAACTTGGGATCAATGTATCTGGAAGCCAAGTTGTGTAACGGTTGAACGCTCGAGGTGAGAAAAAAATAGTTGACCTTTTACCCTAATGTAGTATCCTTTCCATCATGGCATGAAGGAAAGCCAAAGGCCGACAAGATCGGTGGTCCCGGTAAACTTGTGCTGAATTGTACAAAAATTTTCATCCAAAACTTGTTGATTTTGACCCTTTTTTACTCACATAGAAGAAAAACGTGGGTAGGATTGTATTGTTTGACCAATAGCTCGATAAAGTTGTAAAAATGCAGGTGTGTACAAAATACGACGCTCTCTCACACGCGACATAGGGTCATATCGTGTTCCTGATCCCCTTTACTAGTAATTACAACCAATTACTGATTACAATTACTATTACACAAGCTGGCCCGTTGGTGGGATCGCAAAATTTGCCCGATTGATCATTTGTCACCCTTGAAGCTGTTGTCTAACAATAGTACACTTGTGCCTTAATGGTACAGACACAGAGAACGTAAACATGCAACAATACAATAAGGCAATAACTCAGACAGCATTATGGATCATTACAAACGCGATTGATGTTGGTGTTGAAAATTATGTAAATACCGTAAGTAAACAGGTTGATTTAGTCTCTGATCTATTGTCCAAGTTATATGAACGTAATGCTGTTGATGTATGGAGTGATTTACGTAAGGCAATAATTCAAATCGAAAATCAGGGAATTACTGTTAAAATATCAACAACGACAGACGATAAAAAAGCGATATTCGAGTATGGGCTATTAAAGAATGGAAGTCTTTAAAAATAAGCAAATACCAAAGAAAAATTATCTATGATAAATGTTTGGAAGGATTATAAAGAAGGAGATATGTGGGCAATCGTTCGATACGTTAACGGAAACGATAAGTTTTACCTTGAAAATGTGGACCCAAACAAAAGAATGTGGGCACATGATGTTAAGTATGCATTACTCTTTGCAACTGAATATCATGCAGAAAAATTTGCTAGTGCTTCCTTCTCTCAAAAAGAAATGTCAAAAATATCTTTCGAAAAAGTTGACCAGTAAATCAAATGGGATCGGTTAATATTGTCACCCCTTTTGAAAGGGTACCCTGAACAATATTTTACAAAGAATCAAATGGGACCGGTTCCTTCCATTGTTGACATTTTCTTCAGTTAGGGTATTATATGTTTGATACCTTATTACCATTTGAGGGGAAACCATGCTGTATAAACTTAAATTCTGCAACGATCCAAAGATTGAAAAAAAGTATCGATCTTCAAATCAGTGCCCTCCAAACTTGGAGGAAATTTCTGTTGCTGAGTTTTTCATCAGTACACAAAGTATATTCCCTCGTATACCTTATACAAAGGGATGATAACTGACCATCCAAAGTATGGGGTTTTGTACTCGTTTAATATGTTGATCTACAAGGATGGAAACGGTATTGCGATTGGTGAGATACCATCAAAAGAGATTTTTCGTTGAGAACAAGTGTTTTTTAAGTTTGCGATATTTACTAAGCTTTCTCAAGCTGAATGTCATCAACAAGGAATTTATCATGTCTTGAAGTGTAAAAAGTGTGATTATACTGAATCGTATGATTCGAGCGATTAAAGAGGTGATATAATGCAAGGATTGTTGATTTTAACCGCTGTTGTTTTTATAACTTTTATAGTTATATTTGGCTATATAATGCCGCTTCAAGCAATTCTAAGGGGTGGTAGTGATACTCCACTTGCTGTAATATGGATTGCGGTAGTGACGTTGGTTTTATATTACCAACTTCGTGATTGACTTTTTCTATCAATTAGGGTAATATTATTGGTATCGTTTAACTGCAGAAGAGGAGAAATATCATGTATGAAGACGATAACGGTCCAGGTTGGGAACAACAGCAAATTATTGAGGAGGAGTGGATGCAGGTAGAGGAGGAAAAGAACTTTCCCCTTAGCAATGAGGAGTTTGATCGTCAGTTTCGTAATCATTTTGACCGCGAAGTTTAAGGTCTCTGGTGATTTACCTCAAAATTTTATTTTGGCTTCCGTTGATTATTGTACGTTTTGTTATACCTTTTAACAAAGCGATGTACAAGCCTGCAAGTGAAAAGGAACGTGTACAAAGCGAACAAATGCGAAACAAAGTGCGATTATTGTCGTATCAGATTAAAAAACGAATATAGAGATGTTGATTTTATCACCCTAATGTAATAGACTATACATATTGATAACCAACCGAGAATTCGCATGCTAACGAAAGATGAATTGTACCAAATTGGTACTGAAATGTTTGGTGAAAAAAAGTGGCGGACTGAGCTTGCTGGTGTTATTGGACTTTCACCAGCTCGTATGTATCAGCTCGCCGCCGCTGATATAGTACCAAACGGTCATTCTGAAAAGATCCGTCAGGTGTATGCTGAATGGAAGGTAAATAATCGCACGCCTTTTATTGGTATGCAGGAAACTATTGTTTCTGTCTTGCCAGAAGAGGCAGCTCTCACTGACGAGCAAATTTCGCTTCGAATTGAAAAGCGCTTTTCAATTATGAATCGCATGGTTGGTGGTATGCTTGCAGGTACAATTCGTTCACTGATTGTTTATGGTGCACCTGGTATCGGTAAAACTTTCGATATTGA
>JAWABU010000010.1 GCA_038884455.1 Candidatus Thermoplasmatota archaeon
AAAAAATCTGTAAAAAAGCTTGTTGAATTATGATTTTTTCTGTTTGCTGTGCGTGATTCTCACAGCAAAATGAGACGTTATGCTGAATTTATGGATTCATTTCGGGATGTAGCCCCATCTATGAGATCATTAAAATATAAAAATTTTGTACAAAGCTGGCAGAAAAACCAAGGATTCTCTATCTGTTGTTCTGACATAGCACTTCTCTTGTTTTTTTGAAGAAACTTTTTTATCGCAGTTAACGCTTGTATATTCCCCATCTTAACAAAAATAAATATGTATATTACTATATAAATATTTTTATTCTGAAATTAATATTCTATATTTTTGAAAAGATACACCTCTTATAAGGAGGAGCAGCTAATCAAAAAAGGAGAAAATAGAATAAGATTTAGGATAAAAAGTAGGTCGTTCCATCCTGTTTGATATAAAATATCATATCTCCATAAGTTATCTCCCAGTCAGGATAATATGGAGAGTTACCCAGATACTTTAGTTTTATAGATAAACGTGTTGGTTCTGGATCAAAACCATTTTCTTCTAAAAAGTGATACGCTCGCATACGTGCATCAAATTCGTTGATGGGAAGATACGTCATTAGCTGGCTAGTCCATGTTGCTTCTTTGAAGTGGCCATCAACTGCATCAATCAGGATAACGACCATGGTTGCGTCGTTTGTAGAGTACTGCTTTTTGGATTCGCGATTTTCTTTAGCATATGTTATCTCTTTAATAAATGGAACTGCATAATACGCATTTCCCTGTGTACTATGAATATACAGAGGCGATCCTGGTTTTGTTTGTTGGAAGATCTGTGCAAATTCTTGATCATAGGGAAGTAGTTGTTCAGATACTCCGAGAAGTGCTGCTCGGACAACCCAGTCATTTGCTACTCGTTTAATAAAATCCGGTAGTTTATTTTGCTGTTTTCCCTGCAGAACAGCAAGAAATCTTTGTTGTTCAGCTGTAAATCGTTTCGGTGACTCAGTCAAGTGAAGAACCATTGACTGATCATCAAGTGGTGGTTCGCAGATGGCGACGTATTTTCCATGATAGGTATCGTTCGAAGATACTGGAAGATAATACGTCTGGATCCATTCGTTTATAGTTTTATAGGTATTTGCTCCGATGCCTGTCGGCAGAGGATCATTCACCCAGAATCCATAAATGGTAAGTTCACTTGGGAGAGGATAGGTATATCGATCGGTATGAATACCCCGAACTGCCATCCAGTTGCGATAATCTCCATATGCTGGTACCAGAGCTGGGACATGCAGTGGATGTCCTGGTTTTGAGCCGCCGTAGGTGCCGATAGTGTAGTTGATCCAAGTGCAGATTTGTTTGAGCATGATGTTTTGATCATTATTTGCGTATTTGTTGAAGTTGTATCCATAGGTGGTGTAGGGGAGGGGGCGGTAGGTTTGGAGGAGTTTCCATACTGCATTGGCGTCAAGGTAGGGTGTAGTTTGGTCAGTGTTGTTTGCGTGTCCTATGGTATAGAGCCATTGTTGATCTGAAAATGTTAATGGTGGTTCACTAGGGTTCTCTGTTTGGTTCCACCACATGTAATTAAGGGTCATTTGGGCAACTGCCGGCCCGCACATTTTATTAAAATCAGGTCCTTCTGCTTGGTACATCGGATATTCTTTTATATCAAGATAAAATTCATTGAGGATGAGATCAACGCTGACGATACCAGCATCGATTTCACTTTGAATGATCGTGTGCTCGGTTACATTTATCCAATGAACTGAATCCTTACAGATAAATCGAAGTGTATCTCCACTAGCTACATCAGTAGCCAATCCCATATTGAGAATAAGCGTATATTCGTTGTTATTAAGACCTCCAATGGTTGGCGTCCATTCTGTAGTGGTATTTAAATTCCGAATGAAGAGCACAGGGTTTTGTTGTGGGGTGGTTCCATCACGTTTAAAGACGTATCCGTGGATAGTAATGGTTTGATCTAGTGTTTGTACACAGCTTGGTGGTCCAAATGAAGTCTCGATAGAGTCCATATTTCGTGCTTTTACTGAATAACAGTAATTCGTAAGTTCTTTTAAATTCTGGAGTGTTAGTATCCCCCATTCTTCATCGGTTCTCCAGACCGCGAAAGTACTTGGGTTCCCTAGGGCATCAACATATTTCCCATTCCAGAATGGATCAGACAGCGATGAACATTGAATAGCAAATTGAGTTTGAATCGGATTGGCATTGGGAATCACATCAAGTTTTACCGTATGAGACGTTACATCACTAAGAATCGGGGCAGCAGGAACATTTGCCAAGGTTACCTTACCAGTTGTTGGACTATATGCTGTTTCTATTGCGTTTTGATTCCGTGCTTTCACCCGGAATTCGTAGAGTGTGTTTGGAGCTAGCCCAAGTGCAGTATCTGTCGTTGTTTGTATCCATTCATTGATCCCCCCATCACCACCAGGAGTGGTGGAGTCAAAAAACACTCCAGAAGATCCGACATTTAAATTTGTTAGAGTTCCTGTTGCCATAAGAGCGATTGAGTTGCTGGTGACTGTTCTAAAACTGATCCCGGCAGGTGTTTCAATATACGTTGCCGTCGTTGCCGGGGTTGAGAAGCTGCCCTCATTGGGTTGGCTAGCACTGTCACGAGCTTTTGTTTGATACGTATATGCAGTGTTTGCCACAAGACCGGTATCAGTATACGTCGTGCTCGTTTGCCAGCTGCTATCGGTGCCACCAGAGCCTCCTGAAACAAAATCAAAGAAGTATTGCACCGGAGGTGTACCATCGGTTGCTGTGGTTGCAGTCATGGTTATTGCAGAGGTGCTGAGTGGCGCGGGTGGAGAAGCCCAGGTCAATGGATTTGGTGTCGGTGGAGACGTGTCCGCTTGTACAACCGTGGCAGTTCCTTCATAGGGGAGATAGTTTTGTTTGGTCACGGTGACATACATAGTTCCGGGTGTGCTGGGATTTGGAGCAAAGGTGTAATCCCCATTTGAATCCGCGGTTGCAGTCATGTACACCTCATTTCCCTTCCAGAGACAGATGTATGCAGAGGGAACGTTGGTATCTACAAGAAACGTGGATGTTCCTGTTGGTAAGGTACTTGGATGAGAGACAGTAATGGATGACGGCGTTGCAGTCCATATCGGCATCGCTGGTTCTCCTAACAGGTTGAACTCCCATTCGCAATGCCGTTTCACGTTCTGATCTGGGCTAGAGGTTGAGAATTGGTGTTTTGCATAAATGATTGTTTCACCGAGAATATATTTATTTTGAGAGAAAAGCCCGTAGTACCAATCTCGAACAAGTTGTCCTGATAACGCTGCCGGCTGTCCTTGGTAATAATACCCAAGGCGAGTATTTCCATTGAATGCAAGCCCTGCTTTCATAGTGTTATACGTTACCCAATGTTCTGAGAAACAATCAGTATAATCCACGTAGTTGACAAGACAGGCAAGAGTGGAGACAATCGACATCTTATTCGTGTTCGTGAGTGCATCAATATTAGAACTATATAGTCCCCATCCATGATTGGTATACCCAGTACCCCACCAGCCATCATTCCCGTGATCTGCATGGGCGACAAGATGCTGACCTGCATTAAGGTAGTCTGTTACTGCGGTTTGATGATTCCCAGTGTAGCTATCATACACTTTGTTTTTTGTAAACTGTGCTGGGATATATCCAGCGATTGTCTCCATTAAAGATTCACAATGGGTCTGAGAATCAACATCAAAGCCGAAGAGACCGACCTTAAGAATATAATCGGTCATTGGTGGAGTCTTTTCATAGAATAAGATTTTATTGATGAACCGATTGACGCTGGTTGATCCCTCAGCGGTGACTCTACCGACAAAAACGTCATGAACCCAGTTATCATTAAAATCTGAATAGTACTGATCACTGGGTGTACTCGCATATTGAGGATATGACGGATCGGAATACCAAGTTTGGTATTGCATAGGAACTGTAGAAGGCTGTCCTGCCATCAGAAAATACATGGTTCCCCAGGTGTTATACGCATCAATGACAAAGTTGCGGATCTTCTGCTGATTGGTTGATCCAGTATAATTTGCATAAATACTCTCAGTCGTAACGATGATGTCTTTGAGCCCCCGCTTTGTATGCCATTCGGCAAGCGGAACCCAATACGAAGCTTGCGCATTCGAAGTGATGATCACATGCGCATATGGTCCACCAGATGGCAATGCCTGGGTTTGAGGATGACCCAGTGGTGCTTCTTGTAATTTAACATCTTCAGGATTAATCACCATATCTTTAATCATGTTTTCATAAGTTTTCCTGCCATTTTCAGAGACACTTCTCGACAGGTAAGAGTCACAAATGTATCCATCAAAACCGCTAATTGAAAATGTTAGAGAAGTATACAATGTGAGTTTCTTTTTAGCAGGGATATACTGCAACGGATGCAAATCAATAACTGCGATTCCCTGGCCAGCGAGATCTGTTTGATCAATAAAACTAACTATCTGTGATGGATACGGTTGATTTGATTTGTACACCGTCTGATCTGGTTCAACAAATGCCGATGTATCACAAGAACCGTCAGTTCGTCGTGGAGGTTGTGCTGGAAAAATAGTGTATGCTCCTTTAAGGTCTACACAGGAAGTATCAATAATGTGTACGTCGGTAGCAAGCATACCTGCAGGTAACGCTACTTTTATCTCTTTTGCAGGTAGCAGTGGTTTTCCAATTTCTGTAAAAAAAGTAGCATCGCTTAATGTTATAATGTCGTAGTCCATAATTTTGCTAATCTGCAGATCTTTTTCAGAAAAGGTTATTGTGAATGTTAGTTGAAAAGGATTAGGCGTTGTTGTTTTTTCTTGCTTTATACTAGATTGGACTGGTTGCATAGTAGAAACCAAAAAAAATACCAAACTAGCTATCGCTATTATCTTTAAATTATTTTTTTTCAGTATTTCTCATACCCCCTTAAAACGTTGTAGTACATATGTTACTTATTATTTATAGTTAACGCATATTACTTTTGTTATCAGGTACATAGGTTCTATAATGCTACTTAACATTATTTTAATTATCATTTTGTAAAAATTAATTTCACTTGAAAAATTCCTAATGGGCTCTCTTCTACTGTGTTTCATCTAGCAAATTAGGAGAAGATTTAAATTATAGGATGTGTATTACCTGGTGGAGGTATGTTAAATGGCCTATAACCATCAAGGATGGACATTATATACACGAGATGTGAATTTGAAAGGCGGACGACGACAAACAATCTATTTCTTTAGCAAAAAATCACCAAAAAGTGGTAAGCCCTGCGATTTACCAAATGGATACGCTGTTGGTGTTAACAAAAGAACAGGTCTTCCATACTTAAAAAAGAAATAATCAAAAATCAATTATTTCTTTTTTTCTTTTTTTTAATTTTTAGAATTTTTTAATTTGGTTAATATGTTCTCAGTACACATTTTCAGAAGATAGAAGAATGAGTTTATGATGGATACCAATTTGCCATTATTCTGCTACTACCTTGAATTTTTACGAGATGTTTCAGAATCCTTTTAGTTATGATTTTTTCTCATTTTGATATTTTGTCAGGATAGCTTTATATACAGATAACCATAGAATGTATCTAGTTAACATTTATCACGATATGTGGTCGTGAAATGCAATGAAACGAAAGTATCTTGGCTTTGCACTATTCTTGATTATCCTTGGAGTAAGTATAGAAATAACAATCTATGCTCAAGCAGAAAAAAATACTACAACTAGAGTAGTCGTTGGCAAAACTTCAGAATATCTGTATCAGAGCATCCAAGATGCAATCAACTATGCACCACCAGGATCAACGATTTACATCTCCTCAGGAATCTACAATGAAGCACTAATGATTACGAAGCCACTTACAATTATTGGAGAAAACAAAGATAATACCATTCTTGCTTCAACATCAGAAAAAAATTCCTATGCCTTGCAGGTAACAGCTAACACTGTCGTGATTAATCAACTTTCTATAACAAACCAAGGAACCGGACTGTATGCCACTGGAATCAAAATAACAGGTTCACATACACTTCTTGAACATTGCTCTTTCTATAACACACCTATCGGAATAGCTTTGTGGAGTTCAGATAATATTATCAGATCCTGTTCGTTTCAAAATTGCTCAGATGAAGGAATAGCTCTTCTCGGAAGTAACATTCAGCCTGTTACCAATAATCAGATACTAAATTGTGTTTTTATCAATAATTGCGATGGCATTGAACTCCAACATTCATTCAATACATATATATCAACATGTAGCTTTTTGATGAACACTCATGCAGGTATCGATTGTATTGGTACAGGAAATTCTAAAATAACAATCAACCAATGTATCTTCACCGAAAATCCTGTATTTGGTATCTATCTCTCAGGTTCATCTTATTGTGAAATCATATCATGTAGTTTTAAACAAAGCAATCTAAAGATTATTCGATCATTCAATACAATGATCTCCGCATGTACTTTTGATAAAGAACCAGAAACTTGCGAATCTGTTACTATGATGCATTGTACCTATTATGGCGAACCAAAATCAACTTTACCTGAGCAAAATTCAAAAAATTCTTTTGGATATCAGGAGAAAATTAACCAGTATTCATCACGACTGCCGTCAAAAATTATGTCAAAAATAAAAACTTTTATTCAAAGTATTCGTATTCGTTTACAACGTGTAACTATTTAATAGAAACAAGAGTTCAAAGTTGTCATAGCTCAGTTATTTTTCAAGTGGTATATCTACGTACCTCATATATGACGGATGTACACCATCTTCATATATTTTTTATTTCCCAAAAACCACCATCATGCAATTTTACAAAGTAACTATTTCCAAAAAAAGATAGTTAACGTTGTCCATTCAGGCGAAAAATCGAAGCAAAACTATATAAATAGTTAAACTTATAATTCTAGTACGATATCAATCAAGGAATAATCTTAAGAATTTCAGATTGCTGCTCACCACGTTTTTTGAAATTTTTATTTTTGTTCTCTACCTAATCATAAACATTCTTTGTGGTTAAACTGATATCTATTCAAACAAAAACAATTAACAATAACTTGGTGAAAAAAATGAATTGTGAAGAAACACAACTCTCAGAAATACTCATCCAACAAATGAAAAAACAAGGCTTCGAAGAACTGACAGCAATTCAAGAAAAATGCATCCCAGAAATTCTGCGAGGGCGAGACCTTGTTGGTCAAGCTGAAACCGGTTCTGGAAAGACGTTAGCTTTTAGCCTCCCCATACTTAATAATATACGAATTCGACAAGGAATACAAGCATTAATTCTCACCCCGACAAGAGAGCTTTGTGTCCAAGTAAGTACTGTTCTTGCAGAGTTTGGGAAAAAAATGGATATACACATTACAAGCATTTTTGGTGGCGTGAATATCGGCCCGCAAATTCAAAATCTCAGAACTTCTGAAATCGTTGTTGGAACACCTGGAAGAATCCTTGATCATGTCCGCAGAAAAACGATTGACCTCTCAAAAATAAATATTCTTGTTCTTGATGAAACCGATAAAATGTTCGAAATGGGATTCATTGACGATGTTGAAGAGATTATTAAATGGATTCCGAATCATCACCAAACACTCATGTTCAGTGCAACACTTTCCTCTGAAATACAAAGAATTATTCATCAGCATCTTCAACATCCATGTATTGTCAGAACACGGTCATACGTCGACCATCGTAAGTTGAAGCAGATTTATTATGACATTTATCCACAGAATAACAAATTTTCATTACTTGTTCATTTGTTAAAAAATAATACTTCTGGTCTTGCAATCGTTTTTTGTAGTACTCGCCGTGAATCCGATGTCGTTGCAAAAAACCTTCGTCATCATGGAATTAAAGTTTCAAAAATTCATGGTGGTATGGGCCAACAAAAACGGTTGCAATCCCT
Source organism: Candidatus Thermoplasmatota archaeon (assembly GCA_038884455.1). NCBI lineage: Archaea > Methanobacteriati > Thermoplasmatota > Thermoplasmatota archaeon. The sequence goes on from JAWABU010000010.1 coordinate 7,916, forward strand.
CACAGCTCTAAAAAATGAAAACGTTGATGTTCTTGTTGCAACAGACGTGGCCGCCCGAGGTCTGGACATCAAAAACGTGACGCACATCTATAATTATGATGTTCCAAAAACTGCAACAGAGTACGTCCATCGTATCGGGAGGACTGCACGCGCCGGTGCTTATGGATCTGCTATCACGTTGCTAACTGAAAGAGATTACGATAATTTTCGGAGAATTCAAAGCGACATCGATTTGAATATTGAACGAGCTGAGCTTCCTGATTTTAGAAAGGTTTCTTTCATCCGACAATTCGAAAAACAATTCTACTCTTCGGTGCAACGTCGTTCTTGTATACAATAACTTAAATTCTACTTCTTCGTAGTTTCAGCAGAACAAAAAGAAAAAAAGAAGGGTTGTATTATTTTTGTATAAAGAAAATCAGGATTAAAAGTCCTTCGACGTCGAGTGTTACCTGAGGAGCGTTTGCTGCTTCAGCGGTTGCATGGATGATTACCTTCCCAAGACCAATGAGCAGCAATCGTGTGTGAATACTATCGCCCGGAGATAATTCAGCAATACTTCCCTCATAGTGTTTTACCGGAGAAAACATGCTTTGGACATCAACGTTCCATGTAACGTCATAAGCAGGAACCGTGCCAATATTTTGAATAGTTAACGTTGGGAATATAATTCCATGGAGACTCATGTGTAGGGATGTAGCTTGGAGTCCATAGGTTCTAAAACACATATCCCAGGTGATATCATCGCTGTTAATTGGAGTATAAAAATTTTCTTTTTGAAGGTCAAATGCTGCTGACTGATTACTCCAATTATTTCCATCAAGCGATACCCATGCGCAACCTTGTTGGTATGATGCCGAATCGTTATTAGCCGCCCAAATATACCAGTTATCAGAAGTATTCTGTGTTGAACAGACAATATAATATGTTCTACTGATGTTTACCCAGAGATCAGGGATGTCAAATTCGACCCAAGAGAAATTTTGGGTTGGTATATCAACAGCATTAACGTTCGATTCAGCTAGATTTTCTCCTGAAAGTGCATCTCGAATAGCAACGTGGTAGGGGTAGGTCGTCGTCGTATTTTTTCCGATATATAGCTCTACTCGAGTGAGTATCTCTTTCTGAGGGATAAATGACTGCGCAACTTGAACATTAAAGGATACCTCGCCTAGGGATAATGTTCCAACTGGTACCAGAACACCAGGGATATAGGTTTCTTGTTTTTGATCAACTTCATCAGGATATTTGAGAGTTGGCTGAAGTTGCGGTTTTATCTGAATTGTTCGGTTTCCAAAAACAGGATATACTACTGCACAAAACAGCATACCCATTATTACTACTACAAGGATTTTTTTCATTTTTTCCTCCCTCTTTAAAACTTTCTTTATATCTATGAATCATCATATAGTATATAAATCATTGTAATGAAAATGATTTATTTTTTTATATACTAGTTAAAAATACCTTAAAAAAAATTTACAACACTTTTTATTCTTATTCATTACGATTTCGTTTAGCAATATTTTTTTTATAAAAGTTGAATAACTCTGTATCAATTGCATGCCATTGCATTGGCTGACGTGCCTGAAGATCACCATGGATTGGTATATCCCAAATTGATCTCTGTTGAGACATACCTATTTCTGATCCATAATAGACAATTATCGGCTGACCAAGTGAACATTGAAATTCAAATGCTTGTTTCAATTTTTCTTTGTCGTTGCCAACGGTAAAAAGAAACCGGTCCATATCATGATTATCAAGAAATGTTGGTAAGTAAAAATTTTTTGGGAATTGTTGATAATGACGTTGTAGTCTTTTAATAAAATATTTTTTGGGTATCTGACCGGTAAAAAAATGTTTGGTTAATTCTTGAAAACGAAAATCGAGAACCCCGTCAAGAACGTCGACATATTCTTGGAACAAACTATCAGATGCTGATCCTAAAAACCATTTCATATATCTATTGCGTACACGAAGTGTTTTCAACTCCTTTCTACGAATACCCATCATCCATGCCTCACCGATAAGAACAGCTGCAGGAAACTGTTGTTTGATTGTGCCTCTGAATTCTTTCCAAAAAGAACGAGCAGGCCCGATGACGTGATCCAAACGAAAACCATCAAATCCACATCGCAACCAATATACTGCAGCATCAATGACATGTTTCTTTGCTTGCGGATTATCTAGGTTCAACTTCGGAAGATCTTGAATGCTTAAAAAACAGAGATATTCATCAGGCCATTTGGAGAAATAGAACCAGTCTTGATATTCACTGTTCTTATGTATGTATGCATGCTGAAAAAAAGGATGTTCTCGGGAACAGTGGTTTGGAACAAAATCAGCGATAATATACATATGTCGATTGTGAATTTCTCGAATTAATTGTTTGATATCCTCAAGAGTTCCGAAATGGGAGTCAACCTGATAAAAATCTGTAATATGATAGCCATGGTACGCTGAGGTTTTATAAAACGGTGAAATCCACACAGTGTTGACACCAAGATTTTCTAAATAATCTAACTTTTTAACAATGCCCTGTAGAGTGCCACCAATAAAGACAGGTTGGTGTGCATGTTCCGGTGAGTGATATCCTGCAAACCGATCAATAAGGATATGATAAATAGTACTTTTTTGAAACCATTCAACTCCTTGCATCTCAAATTACGTAACAAGCGATCTCTTTTTACTTTTATCATTTATTACTCGTTATCATTCTCACCAGTTGGTTTTATATGTAGAACTCCCATATCTACATGCTTTGTAGAATACTATGCCAATAGCTACATCACTACATCATATCGCCCTACAATATTCAAATCGCTCACAAGCAGATATCTTTTTCATAGAGATCCTCAATCTGCGAAAGGTGAAACATTTTAATTTATCGCCTGAACTTTCTGATATGATTTTTGGTATTGCAAAACCTGTTGAAGTTGACGTTTATGGTAATGACGTACTATCTATTGAAGTTTTTTTTATAGAAAATCAACGACAACCGAATGATTTTACACATGTGTGTATTACTGTCAGTGATCGTGCTACGTTTATTCGACGGTGTGAACAGCATCATTTAACGCCGTTTACTGTTCAAAAGGACGGTAAAGAATACCTGTTTGTCCGTGATTTTTCCGGTAATCTTTTTGAAGTTAAAGTAACAAAATAGAACTCTTTTCTAGATATCGATACGTATCGGTATGATAACTGTCGTAAGACCTTTCCACTGGAGACGACGCTGGATTGCAAATGCGGTCTCATTGTGGAATAACTTATGCAGAATGGTTTCATGGCGGAATACTAATTTGCTTGAAAAAAATGTTGCAGAAGGAAATTCTTTTGCTATTTCTTCACAGAGTTTGCTGGCTGTCTCGACAACATCGGTTCCGACATCCATACGGTAATCAGCAGGATACCCAAGTTTTCGTGCAAGATTGACATATTTTTGCAATGATATTTGTACTGATTCTTGAAGTGCTTCAAGCTCTTCTATTCCCTTAAACGTACCTGAATTTATCTCTGCAACTGAAACAAAAATGATATTTTTATAGAGATTTGGAAAGTTTCTAATTAAGGATAAAAAGGTGTTTACTCCAAACCCTGTATAGCCATTTACAAATAATACCGCCGTTCTTTTTTTTGGATTGATCTGTTTTTTTGTTGGTGTACCGACCAGATGAAGATTTGATAATACAAGCACATCATCAAATTTCTTCATCGCTTTCTGGATTTTGTCATAATGCCGGCGGATGAAGTAACAGATGATAATAACACAAGACGTAATTGCCAACGTAAACGGCGCAAGGAGGCGATCATGGATGTCAAACCGTTCTGTTTCATAGGATGTTTTTTCATACATGGTGGTCATGAGAATGGTAAAACATACAATAAATCCAACAAGAAAAATAAAGAAATGCCGTTTCCAATTTTTCTTTTTTTTCCGTTCTTTATATGAAAGTTTTGTCATACCCAACTGCGATAATGAAAACGTGAGAAATACATTGATTGAATACATGATCACAAGTTTGTCAATCTGTCCATCAGTAAAAATCATGAGAAGCAACGCCGCACCACCCATAACAAGTACACCATTCCTCATTGTCAACTGTTCGGAAAGTGCAGCAAATTTTCTGGGAAGCCACGAGTCGGTCGCCATATTCGCCATAACACGAGGGCCACCAATAAAACCAGTTTGTGATGCAACAAGAAGAAGTAATCCTTCTGAAAAAATAATGATAAATGCAATAATATCTCCATACGGCCAACTTCTAAATAAGGTTGTTGCAAGGACAGCATTTAATGTTTGACCTTCCCGTGGCTGGATATTTAAGAAATAATAACATAACAATAATGAACCTGCGACAATTGCTAGTGATAAAGCCATATACATCATAGTTCTTTTAGCGGTCTTTACTTTTGGTTCACGCATGATTGGAATACCGTTAGATACAGCCTCAATTCCGGTATACGTTCCACTTCCAAAAGAAAACGCTCGTAAAAAAATCGCGAAAACCCCAAGAAAACCAATCGTCGCAACACTTTGCTGAAGTTCAGTATTTATCGTCGTTAGATGCGTTCCGACAATATGTACATTACTCAATATCCCATAGCCCAAGAGAAGAATATGTGTCATAATAAAAAGAATGAAGATGGGAGCGAGAATTGTTATCGATTCTTTTATTCCTCGAATATTGAGAAGTATTAAAATAAGAATGAGGATTATTTTAAACAGTAATCGATAGGATTGAAGTTCAGGGGGTAAAAAACTAAAAATTGCATCGCCACACGCTGCAATTGAAACCGTAATCGTAAGTACATAATCTACAAGCAGAGCAGAACCAGAAATCACTCCAGCGTTTTTCCCCAAGGTATGTGTCGCAACAACATATCCACCACCACCATGAGGAAATCGTTCGATAATTTTTGAATATGTATACGAAATAATAAAAACAGTGAGGGCAGTTACAAGCGCTAGAAAAACTGCTAGATACACTGCTTGCTCAGTTATCAGCACGCGGTATGCTTCTTCTGGTCCGTAGGACGATGATGAAAGGCCATCTGCACCAAGTCCTATCCACGAGAGTAGAGCTATTAACGATATTTTATGAAAGATGTTTGGATCACGAAGATTGCGAGGATATCCTAGTATTTTTCTCTTTAGTTTATTGAAAAAATAAGATAACCCTGCTGTCTCTTCCATACTTCCATCTTTTTGTAAATTTTAACGTCTTTTTTGAAGGGTAATTAAACCGTTTCTTATTTATAAATTTGTAGTTTTGATTCTCGGATATAAAATAACTTATTACAGATTATTTATTGAAAAAATAGATATTTTTTAAATATATTACGCATCAGAAAGTACGTATAAACAAGACTGATAAAACAGATCAATCTCAGAGGCCAGATTCTATTTTTATGCTTACGTAAAAACATATAAAATCATACAAAAACGTAAATATTTTGATGCATAAGTCTTATTTCAAGAAAAAACAATAGTATATCAAAATTAGGCGGTACATATGAATTTTTATCAGTGGAATAACGTTGAGCTCGCTTGAAACTTCGGGCACTATGTTTTTAATTATATTTTTGAAAAATCTATAACGGTTTGGTAAGAATAGTATTTTAAAAATGAAGTGCTAGTTCCTCAAGATTTAACGAATGTCTGATACTCTCATTTTACTTTTCTGAAGCTTAACTAGAGTATCAACAGCTAATCTGAATAGGGAAGTTATAAGAGAAAAGATCATGACAATACACCATAACGTAATATCATAGAAGGGTTGTGTATTAAAAAGAATATTAAACCAGGGCACATAAACTATCGCCACAATCATGATCAACGTGACAACAAAAAACAGTTTTAGAAGTTTATTTGAGGATCTGAATTTTTCTCGTATCGAACCATCGCGTAGAAAGAAGATATAAATTTGGGGTGAAATAAGTGTAATGACAAATGAACCAGTTCTCGCAAGGATATCATCACCTGTTAGGGTAAATATAAGTATGTATCCTAGACATATTGCAATACCAAAAATAATCCCATCAAGAATCATATGCACACGATCAGAGATAGAAAATATTGGTTCAGAGAGTTTTGATGGTTTTTGTTTCATGATGTCTCCGCTTGTTTGATCTGTGCTGATAGCAACAGCAGGTATACTTTCCATGACAACATTTGACCATAATATCTGTAATGCTAAAAGAGGAGTATTGAATCCAAGTATCGGATTGAGCAAAAGTCCTGTAACTTTGCCAAGGTTATTCGTAAGAAGATAACGAACAAGTTTTTTGAGATTTCGATACACTGTTCTCCCTTCTTGGATGCCCTTTAAAATTGTCGAAAAATCATCATCAGTTAGAATTGCATCTGAAGCTTCTTGAGCGACTTGTGATCCTGCCCGTCCCATTGCAATCCCGACATCTGCTTTTTTCAATGCAGGGGCATCATTAACACCATCACCAGTCATAGCAACAATATGGTTTTTTTCTTTTAGTTTTTGAACAATTCTAAGTTTATCAAGCGGACTTACCCGACAGTATACTCGTATATTTTCGACGGTTTCTGAAAATTGTTCTTCGGTCATTTGTTCAAGCTCATTTCCGTCAATCACCTGATAAAAATCTTCTGCTATTCCAACATGTTCTGCGATGGAAAAACCAGTTTTTTTACTGTCTCCGGTAATCATAACAACGTTAATATGAGCACGTTTTGCTTCTTCAATGGTTTTTTTTACCTCATCTTTTGGTGGATCATAGATAATAAGTACTCCTAAAAAGGTAAAGCCTTTGAGGTTGTGAATGTCAATTGACTCAGTATTCGTTAAAGTTTTTTTTGCAAAGGCAATCAATCTAAAACCTTTTTCAGAGCGCGTTGTAAGATGCTTGTGTATCGTAGTTCGAAGATCAGAAGTGAGAGGGGATTTTTCTCCGTTTAGATACAATGAATCGCTGAAGGAGAGAATTTTTTCTGGTGCTCCTTTAATATAGATCTCTTTTTTTTGTTTTGAAAGTGTTATCACTGAAAGTGAAAACATTAAATCAGATGAAAACGGTACACACTGTTCGACTTGATAGGAATCGAAATAGCTTGGTTTAAAACCAGCTATGATTCCAGCTTTGATAAGTGCTGTTTCTGTAGGATCACCAATTTCTTGTTCGATAGTTCCATCTTTTTCTACTACTTGGGCGGTTGAACATTTTACCGATATGAGAAAGATATCATGAAAAACGTCTGATTGCCCTTCAGTTATTAGTTTAAATATGTCACTAGTAGTATAAAATTGAGTATTGATATAGTATTCTTTTACCGTCATATTATGCTGTGTTATTGTCCCTGTTTTATCCGTGCAGATATAATCTACATTTCCAAGAGTTTCAACAGAAGATAACTTTTTAATTATGACTGAATTCTTTGCGAGGCGTTCAACTGCAAGTGATAATGCAATCGTGATTGAAGCAGGTAAACCTTCTGGAAAAACAGCAACCATAATGCTAACTCCAACAAGAATGATCGGAACTACAGTCTGTTGAGAAAGTTGATCAATGTTACCGAGTCGTAGTATATTAATGATGATAACGAGGAATGCTGAAAGAAACGCCAAAGCAACAAGAAATTTAATTTCTTGTTTAAGTTTTTTTTGCAATGGTGTTTTCTCAAGATCATCTTCTTGTATTTTTTCAGCAATTTTTCCAATTTCTGTTGAGTGTCCTGTGTTGACTATCAATACTTTTCCGGTTCCATCAAGAATCTTACTTCCAGCAAAAACAATATTTTTCATCTCATAATGTTTTAACCCTAAAGAATTAAGTTCTTCTGCATTTTTTCTGATGGGCTCACTTTCACCGGTAAGATGTGCTTCATTGACAAGAAGGTTATGAGCTTGGATAATTCGTCCATCAGCAGGAACAATATCTCCTGCATCCAAAATAACAATATCCCCTGGAACAATGAAACGAGAAGCAATGAGTTCAATTTTTCCGTCTCGAAGTACTTTGGATTGCGGTGATAACATTTTTTTTAACGCGTCAACCTCTTTTTCAGCTTTTTTGTCTTGATAAAGACTGATAATAGTATTAATCCCAACGACACCGAGTATTGCTACAGCTTCAAGATAATCTCCGATGAGAAAAGATAAACCTGAAGCAATGAGAAGGATGAGTGCCATTGGTTCAAGCAATGCTTTGATTATTTTTTCTAGGATTGTCTCTTTTTGTTTTTCAGGTATTTCATTTAAGCCGTATTGGAACTGCCGCTGTTTTACTTCATCTTGAGATAACCCCTCGCCTGATGAATTTAATTTTTGAATTGCTTTGTGGCTATCGATAGAATAGAACTCTTCTAAGTTCATGAATAACCTCTGGGAAACACAACAACATATAGATCCGCTAATTCAATTAAGCATTTTAAGTTTTTTAAACAAGAACCTGTGAATGTTCGACTAACAAAACAACATATTTCGTATTTCTACATTATGTCGTGTATATGCTTGTGCATATCTACATACCATAAAGCTATTTATGGTACGATGACATAACATTTGTCCCTTATCTTTAAGGAGTGGGATGCAGGTGGTAACTCATAGAAGTTCAAAATATTCTCATGCTCACCCTGTGTATCCTAATTCTGAAGTAGTATAAAAGTAAAAAACTCTGCGAGGACTGAAGAATGCTGTTTGAAATAGCAATCGTGCTTATTGTTGCAAAATTATTTAGCTTGCTTTTTGAAAAGATCAAACAGCCTGGAGTTCTCGGAGAAATTATTGCAGGAATTATTCTTGGTCCATGCCTCTTTGGAGCTCTAACAGGGGTAAGTGTTGAATTATTTGGAACTAAAATTTATACGTTTGGTTTGCAGATTACATCACCGGAGTTTAAAGAATTAGCATTTATCGGCATCATTTTTTTGTTGTTTATTGTTGGATTACAAACAGATACAAGAGAGTTAAAAAAGAACGGAAAAGCAGGGATATATATTGCTATTTTCAGTCTCTTAATCTCGTTTATTTTTGGATATATTGTTGGCATGGCGTTTACTCAAAATCTGCTCCAAAGTATTGCAATTGCTGTAATTTTTATAGCGACATCAATTACTCTAACAATCCGTCTGTTTTCTGAGTTACAACTCCTCTCCTCACGAGTTGGATTCGCAGTTCACACCGCTGATATCCTCAATGATATTATTGTCATTTTCTTTTTATCATTATTAATGGGAGAAGGTAATTCTGTGGTATTCCTATTAAAAATTACAATATTTTTTGTAATAACATTATGTGCAGGATTCTTAATTATTCATTTTGCTGCAAAAAGAAATACATCCCGCCGTTCACCAATCCTAATTCTAACAGTCAGTCTTATTGTCTGCTTCTTGTTCGCTGCTTTTGCTGAAAACATGGGTATCGCGGGTATAATCGGTGCTTTTTTTGCAGGTTTGATTTTACGGAGAACACCGCAAGTAAGGATGATCATTGATCAGATTGAAATGATTGGCCATACCTTTTTCACACCATTGTACTTTGTTTGGGTTGGTGCGAGTTTAAATTTTATCTATTTCTTTTATTATTTTGAAAAGGATTTGATGGTATGGTTGTTTATCAGCTCAATTGTCTTTTTTGGTTTGATAAGTAAATTTATTGGGAGTTATATTGGTGCTCGTTTTGCAGGTTTTAACAGAACAGATTCAAAACTCGTCGGTATTGGTATGATGCCGCGTTTAGGAATTGTTCTGATATTAGTAACAACTGAAGTTGATCGTGGTTTTTTTGGAAGTCCCAGTGGTCCTCTCGCTCAGCAAATTTTGTTAGCAACTCTCCTTTTAATCATTGTAAGTACTTTTTTAACACCAGTTATTCTGAAAAGAAGTTTGATTCCGCATTATATTAGACATATGAAGAAAAACATACAAAAGAAAAAAACCGTTGCTAGACCTTGTTGTCTTTCATTGCGGATTCGAAATATGAAGCGTATTCCTTTTTCAAAACAGAATTTATAAAAAGAACATGTTTGATATCCATTACTAATGAAGCAGCTGTTGGCAAATCTTGGTTTTTTAAATCAGATGGCTGGGATTTTTATTATTCTGCCGATTCTTGTTTCTTTTATTTATAATGAATTAACTTCGACCATTGCATTATTTATCGCTGCGATTACTTTTCTTTCATTAGGTTTTCTGCTGAATGCGTTATGTGAACGAAAAGAGTTATCGTTTCAAGAATCATCAAGCCTTATCGTTCTTGCGTTTGTTTTTCTATCACTCATCGGATCGATACCATATATGTATGTAAATATATCAAGTGGAACTATTGCTCAAAATATTACTGATAGCATTTTTGAGTCAGCATCTGGTTTTACCACAACAGGTTTTTCAATTATTTCTGACCTATCGGCATTACCAAAATCACTTATTTTTTATCGGGCATTGACCCAATTTATTGGCGGTATTGGTATTGTTCTTATCTTGCTAGCCTTTTTTTATCCTGATGCAAAGCTTCATGATTTCGCTCGTAGTCTTGGTTTTACAAAGAATCAGAAAATTAAAAAAACATTTTTAGTCATTCTTATATTTTATATCTCCTATTGTTTAGTCATGATTGGTCTGGGCGTTATTTTTGGGGTCCATGATCTCATAACTCTGATCTCATTTATCTTTTCTGCATTAAGTACCGGGGGTTTTGCACCGCTGAATGATATCACCGAAGTTATAACCAACTCACCACTCTATGGAATTTTAATAGTAAGTATGTTTTTAGGAGCAGCTAATTTCTTAGTTGTTGCAGGTCTTTTTAAAAAACAAGTAAAAAAATTTTTTAAATCAGAAGTTAGTTTTTATTTACTGTTAATTATAAGCTGTATTATTATTACTTCATTGTTTTTCAAATTGTCATTGTCTGACTCAGCATTTCATATTATGAGTGTGATGACAACTACCGGTTTTAGTTATCTTTCTATTTCTAATTTTTCAGAGAGTTTCAAACTCTTTCTTGTTGTTCTCATGTTTATTGGCGGTACAAGTCTTTCTACTGCAGGGGGTATCAAAATTTTTAGAATCGTTCTCTTTTTTAAGGTTTTACGAAAAACAGTTGCAGAGAGTATCACAAAAAAAGATACTACGCTTATGGTATTCGGTAAAGAATATTCAAACAAGGATATTATACAGTCCCTTGTGATAATTCTATTAATGGGTGTCACCGTTGTTTGCTCTGCGATTCTCGTTAGTGGGTATGGTTTTTCTGTCGTTGATTCATTGTTTGAAACAACTTCTGCTGTTGCAACAACTGGTTTGAGTGTTGGAATTGTTGGTCCTACTCTTGCTTCAGAGTTGAAATGGCTTTTTATTGTTCTTATGATTCTTGGTCGTGTTGAGATTTTTTCTTTTCTGATCATGTTGTCGAGGAAAAAAACTCAACTTCATACAAATGAGGCTAAATAAAAATTTTTAAAAGATATCTAGATATTTCTCGTCCTATTTTTCTTTAGTAAGTTGTGATGTTAGAAGCGTTGGTAAGATACAGAGACTTGCTGCTAATGATAACAGTATTAATACAATAACAACAATACTAAATTGATGGAGAACAGGAATATTAACAAAAAAGGTTGAAAGAAGCGCGGAAATCGTGGTTGTTCCTGCACCAAGTAATGACAAACCTGTAGTTTCAAGTGTTGTTTGCACTGCCATTGATTTGCTCAAACCCTTTGAAAGTTCTTCTCGAACCCTGTTGACTGTTTGGATGCTATAATCAATCCCTGTACCAATCATAATCGATGCAATCGTGATGTTTACCACCGAAAGAGGTATATCAAGAATGACCAGTGCTGCCGGCTCCCAGGATAAAATAAAAAGAACGGGAAGAAGTGCAATAAATCCAAGTACAGATGAGTTATATGCGATGATCAGCGCTGCTAAGACAAACAGGAGTGCGGTAAATAGTGATTGTATTTGCGATCCTGCAAGCTGCCGGTTTAGTTGGACGTTAACAACGTCTTGGCCAGTGATTGGTGAAACCTTTCCATTATAGGGTAGTGTTGTTTGTGCTGCTATCTGGTTGACTTCATCAACATATTTTTCAAGTTGTTCTACACTGAGTCCAACTGGAAATGTAACTAGAACTATTGTTTTTGAATAACGTTCATCAACAAATCCTTTTTTTGCTACTTTGTCAACAATAATTTCATACAGATTTGTGATATTTGCAAGTTTTTCAATAATGATATTGCGATCAAGGATCTCGCTTATTTTTTTTATTTCGTCAGCTATCGAATAAGCTGTTGCACCCGTTTTTCTTATTTCATTTTCCATCTGGTATATTGCTTCAAGTGTTTGTGGATCTGTCAAGCCATCTGGATCCGTTTGGATAAGCAACGCATTAAAGTTTGTCCCCCCACCAAAATTTCGAGAATATTCAAGAAGTTTTTCGACTTCAGGTATTCCTTTTGGTGCCATGTCAAAATAATTTACATCGGTGGTGACCTGAGGTAAAATTATTAAGGAAATTACAGCAAAGAAACAAGCAACGACAAAAAGACGTCTTCGATACTCTACGACAAACGAGGAGAACCGTTTCCATCGATAGCTTTTTTCCTGATGTTCAAACTTTAAGATAAGGCACAGACAAGGTACAAGAATGACTGATGAAACAAGGCAAAAGAGAATTCCGATCGCACAGGTAAATCCAAAGGTAACCATCGGTGGTATCGATGAGGTCATTAATGAACCGAAACCAATCATCGTGGTGAATGCACACATGAACACCGCTTTGCCGGTTTGGCTTAGAGTTCGTTCAACACGATCAATTTTTTCTGTTATACGATGTTCCTCCGCGAATCTGTTTGCAAGATATATTGCATAATCAATTCCTAATCCTAGGAGTAAAGCGGCAACAGCGATTGACAAAATCGTCAATTGGGGTTGAATCAAACCAAGGATACCAAAGGTTAGGAGAAGAGCATATGCTAGTGGAAGGAAACCAATAATTAAACCTTTCAATGTTCGGTGAAAAATAAAAAGGTTGATACTGACAAATAATGCTGCGAGAGGAAAAACAATTTGTAATGATTGGAGGGTTTGACGTCGCATTGCTTCCTGCATTGCAATTGTGCCGGTTATCGTCATATCTGAATATCGTGCTTCCCGTTGGATTACAGATTTTATATGGTTGAGAACCTGGGTATAATCTGCCCTGTCGGCAAGTTGGAATATAATGACCGTCACGTTGTAGGTATCAGTATAAAGGATTCCCTTTGTTTCTTGGAGCAATGGACGTGCCATATATCGAGAGATGAGGGTTGGGTCATCAGGAATTTCTTTCTTTCCAGTTCCTCCGAGATCCCCCGGTAGATTTGGTTTTGCATTTTCGTCTTTAATTAATGTAGTAATACTGTTTACCGAAAAAATTCCATCTTGCTCCCCGCGATCGAGATCGTATTTGTTAATTTTTGTAATAACGCGATCTATCTCTTTGAGGACAAATGGATCTCGTATATCATCTGCCTCTACATAGATAATGATCGTTGATCCAATTTGAAATTCGTCGTATATCTTTAAGAGAAGTTGTACAGTTGGATCGTTTTCTGGTAAAAAGGAGACGAGATCTGATTGCATATAGACATTTTGAATATTATATCCTATAGCAATAACAATAATGGTATACACTAAGAGAACTGTTTTCGGCCGTTTAACGATGAGAGTTGCAAGTTTTCGTGCTATCATATTTATTCAACTTTATTAGTTATAATTTGTATTTGGACGTAAGCTGATTTTTCTGCGCATCTATCAATGCGATATATTTTATTTAATCGTTGTTCGAGTTCTTTAATTCGTCGTTGAAGCAGCCGTCGAGGCGGTATTGGCTGGTAAAAGTACGGATTTTTTCCGATTGAGTCGTTTTTAATTTTTGTTCGGGTTATCATTTTTTTATTATACATTTTCGATAGTAATTCTCGGACAGTACTTGGATGAAGTTTAGTTCCTTTGATAATTTCCTCACTTAATGCACCATTTTTTTTCAATAAAAAAATATAGATACGTGCTTCTGCTCTAGATTTTAATAACTCAAAGACTGCAAGTTCTGTAGTTTTATCGATAAGACTCTTTGACCGCAGCATCCCTGTGCACCAATTTATTTTGTTTTTTATATAAAAATATGTTGTTTTGCTTGTTTATATAATTTGCTATTATATCGTCTCGGAGACGATAAAATATTTTATCGGATTAAAAACGATAAAAATCATTTATTTTCCTTCATATGTTAGGACAAGTATCTATTAATAGAAAAAAGCATATACCTTCTTTAACAGCTATGCGCAATACGATTCAATGTGGATCATATATTCTTGATTTCAAAAAAACGGTACTTATGGGCATCATCAATGTAACTCCTGATTCTTTTTATCATGCTACCAGAACACAATCAATTGAGGAGGCAGTAGCATATGCACAGAAAATGATACAGGAAGGAGCTGATATCATCGATGTCGGTGCCGAAAGTACACGACCTGGTTCTGACCCAATATCAGTTGACGAAGAATTATCTCGCATTATTCCCGTCGTTAAAAGACTTGTTGAAGAATGTTCTGTTCCCATTTCAGTTGACACGTATAAACCAAAAGTCGCTGAATCTTGCCTAAAAGTAGGTGCTCACATAATTAATGACATCACTGGATTGACAAATAGTGACATGAGAAAGGTTGTTGCTCAATATGACGTTCCAGTAGTTCTTATGCATATGCAGGGAACTCCGAAAAATATGCAGCAAAACCCAGTGTATACTGACGTTGTTGCTGAAATTAAATTATTTTTTATGAAACAAATTGAAAAAGCGCAGAGTTCAGGAATACAGAAAATTATACTTGATCCCGGGATTGGTTTTGGAAAAACTGTTACTCATAATCTTAATATTCTCAAAAGACTACAAGAATTTCAAGATCTTGGATTCCCTATTCTTGTTGGTCCTTCCCGTAAATCGTTTATTGGAACAATTACAGGTTTACCCGTAGAACAACGGTTAGAAGGAACAATCGCAGCTGTTGTTATTGCATGTATGCATGGCGCTCATATTGTTCGGGTGCATGATATTGCAGCGTGTAAGCATGCAGTTCAAATTGTTGATGCTCTACGAGGTGTATAAGAGAATGGTACAGGTTTATCTTGGACTCGGATCAAACATAGGTGATAAGGAAAAAAACATACAAAAAGCAATACGCTCCATAAGAGAACTCTACTCAATAACAAAGATTTCAAAACTGTATCATACCGAGCCGGTAGGATATAAACAGCAGGATTGGTTTCTAAATTGCGCAGTTGAGATTGAAACAGATGTACATCCAGAAATTATTTTGGCATCTCTCCAGATGATTGAGAAAAAAATCGGTCGAACAGAGACTCGAGTAAATGGTCCTCGAACTATTGATATCGATCTATTATTCTACGGCGACAAAAGTATGAATCGGGTTAATCTTACGATTCCTCATCCTAGACTTCATGAGCGTCGTTTTGTTTTACAACCACTGCTTGATCTGAATCCTGGTTTTCGACATCCAATTCTAAAAAAGACGATTCGAGAGCTTTACGATAACTTATCCGCACCGGAACAGGTTCAACTATACAAAGAGAGCTTTTTATAATACCATTTTATATAGGACGTATCAATGATTTCCTTGAGGTTTGTTTAGCATGCGGCTTTGTCGAGAGTTTTATTTTGATGCAGCACATTTTATCCCAAATTATAAAGGGAAATGCGAACAACCCCATGGTCATACCTATAAATTAGAGGTGGTTCTTGAGGGTAATGTACAGCGAGACGGCATGGTTGTCGATTTCTGCATCGTGAAAAAGATTGTTGAATCTGAAATAATCGAAAAACTAGACCATCAAAACCTTAATGACATCATCGATACTCCGACTGCTGAACGTATTGCCGAATGGATTTTTTCACGCCTAGAAAACAAACTTCCTGTGTATTCAATTAAACTTTGGGAAGGCAGTAGTAAATGGGTAGAAAAAATACGATGAGTTTTGCTATTCAATTAACTGTGAAATTTTGAGAATACTTTCAACCGCCTTAGTTTTGTAGGTTGCTGCGAGATTAAAATAATAATCTGCATCTGTATATTCTTTTTTAAGCATAGCACCTGCTGCTTTGTAAATATAATAGGTATATTGCTTGAATGATTCAAGACAGGTTTGTACTTCTTGTTTGAGTTCTTGGTATGTTTCTGTGAGTTGAAATCGCTTGAGATCATCTAATGCTTCGTTGATTATTGTTTGTGTTTTTTCTGCTCGATTTTTCAAGAGATCGTAGGATCCTTCTAGATCACCGAGATCACGATTCTGCAATTGGATACGACCAATCGTATTGATAATCCACGGTACAAACGATGTTGGTGTAAAGGTATCGGTTGTTTCATGAACTGTGATGAGCAGCGTTGTTGATCGTTGTTGCCCTCCGCTATCAGTAACTGAGAAAATCACCGAGTAGGTCCCTGGTTTTTCAAACTGATGGATGGGATTTTGTTCTTGCGACGTGGTTCCATCATCGAAATTCCAAGAATAGGTAATTATTGATCCATCAGGATCTGTTCCACAGCCAGTGAAGGAAACAGTTAATGGTGCAGTTCCTTGTGTTTTATCTGCATGTGCTTGAACTACAGGAGGGATATTTTGTGGTGGTTGTACTATGATCTTTTCTTGATATGAATAGGTTTTTCTTGTCGTATCGGTTATTGTTAAGGTAATGATGTATTCTCCTGGTGTTTCATATCGATGAACCGGATTTTGTTCACATGATGTTGCTCCATCGCCGAAATCCCAGTAGTAACGTGCTGGTTGGTACTTAGAAGGGGACAACGTACCAATACAGTAGATTAGACATGGTGCCTCTCCTGTTTTTGGCATTATTGTAATAACAATCTCAGGAGGGGTTGATGATACATTGTAAAAACATTGTGCAATACCAATAGAAGACAGCATAGTGATACATACGATGGTTAATAGGTATATGCACTGTTTTTTCATTATATTCTTTTTTATTTGATCAGATATTTAAACAATGTTGTACATCTCTTACCTGTTGGATTATAGCGTCTTTCGAAGGGAAGAACTTATAATAGATAGGACATATTAACGTTTCTTGTGCTTGCAGATAAGACAAAGCAACAACGTTTGAAACTATACATGCTCCTTAGCGCGATTATAAGTATTGTGATCGTTGTTTTTATCCTAATGTTCACCGTTGATTCTAACACATTTCAATATCTGTCTCAAACAAAAATTAAGTATGAATTTTTTCTAGTTGCTGTACTTCTCAGTATTCTTGCGTGGTTTATCTGGGGTGCACGAATTTCTATATTGAGTCGAACACTTGACTCGCGTCATCCTGTTACTGTATTTTGCTCAACAAAAATCGTCCTTGCCAATCTGTTCCTAGCAGGAATAACTCCATCGATGGTTGGAGGAGAACCGGTTCGTATTTATCTATTAAAAAAAGAAGGATTGAATCTTGGATGTGCTACAGCGGTTGTCCTCAGTGAACGTTTTATTGATGCGGTTTTTATCCTTCTCTGCATACCGTTCGCTTTCTTTATTTTCCAAGATAAAATTCAGTTAAACATTATTCGAGTAGGTATTCTTGTTGGCATCATCGTTTTTTTATTGCTCATCTTTCTTTTTATTTATGCCGTACGGAATCCTGAAAAAACAAAATCTTTTTTAATTCAACTTGAGAAAAAAATTTTCCGTATTTTAAGAAAACAAGATACCACTGAACAGACCAAAATTGTTAAAACAATCAGTCAAGAGGTTGACAACTTTCATACAAGTATGAACCTGTTTGTCTCACATAGGAAAAAAACTTTAGTAGCGGTTGGTTTGTTAACTGTATTGTATTGGTGTACTGGTTTTATGATCCCTTCATTGCTGCTCGTAGGATTAGGGTTACCTCCAATGATTGTTGAATCGTTTGCTGCTCAGATGATTCTATTAATAATAGTAATGCTTCCCATAACACCCGGCAGTAGCGGTCTTACTGAAGGAGGCATGGCTGCACTCTATGGTATGATTCTCGGTTCGAATTATAGTTATGTCCTTGGTGTTTTTGTTATTCTCTTTCGATTCATATCGTATCATATGCAGGTCATAGTTGGTGCTGTCTTTCAATATAAGATCTTTCGATCATTTACTTCAGTATCACTAGAGTCTGAGGAGAATACAAAAACGTAATTGTTAATAAAATTGAAAATGAAAAAAAAGAAGAAAGCAATGAATTTGTGATAGTACCGTTATAATACCTTAGCATCACGGTTGGTAGTGTAGGATGTCTTTGGTGTAATACCATATGCTATGGTCGCTGCGAGGATGATTTTTGTTGTATCCCCGATAATGAACGGTATCATCCCCATCATGAGAAGACCGATAATATCAATCGAAACACCAGAAAGTGACAACCAACCATAGAGATAGATCATACCAATACCATAAACGATGGCAAAATTTGCAAACAACATAAGTCCAAACATGCTTATAAGATTGCGCGCTTGGACATATCGGTCAACAAGATAACCAACAAAGAAAGCTGCAACAATAAAACCAATAAGGTACCCGCCAGTTGGTCCAGCAAGATACGCAAAACCTGCATTCCCTGCGGTAAACCAAGGAACACCTGCTGCTCCAATTCCCACATAGAATCCTTGACTAATTCCACCCCATTTTCCAAGGATTACTGCCCCGAGGAGAACACCAAAGGTTTGACCTGTAATTGGTACCGGTGTCCAAGGTAGACTAATCCTGATCTGGGCAAGAAGACCTGTAAGACACGCAAATCCAAGAGCAAGCATCATTTTTTCAACAAAACCAAGTTCATATCGCCATCGGTAAAAATTGAACCGAACTTCTTTGAATTTATTTATATAGAGATTTACTTCCATAAAATTCCCTTCTTTTCTTCTTTCTTACGATGAAAATATCTTGTTGGAGGTATACATGAGGTTTTTATTTGTTTTTCGCTTGATTTTTATAGATGTTGATACCGAACAAACGAATCATCATCAGACCATCGGCTGGTCTCAGGTTTTTTTCTCAAATAAAAAACCATATTCCTTTTAGGCTTTTGAAATCGATCAATTTTATATTGTGGTATTGATTGAACCTTTTTTTGTTGAACAGACGGGAACAAATGAGAAAAACGTGACCTAAAAAATGAAACAGTGATATTTCGTGAAAGTTCAAAAACGATAGCGAGTTCAACAAAAAGTAATGCAACTGCAACAAACCATCCTGGAGCAAATAATTTGTACGATATTCCGTACTGCGTATACAAGATGCCAAGAATAAAAATTGTTAAGAATGAAGGGATCAGATATAAAAAGTAGGTTGTATCTAACACAAAGGGGATGATTCTTTTTTTTGCAGTGTAGGTTTCAAAAAGGGTATACGCATGGACAACAAGAAGAAAGCATCCTCCCGGTACTATAAGGAAAGCAAAATAAAACCAGAATTGTGCTATAGTGCTGTAGAGGTCTGCATTGGTTAGATAAAAAAGAGAAGCAACAACAATAGCAGCAAGCGCTGTAGTAAGAATTGTTTCAATAACAGATATTTTCTGAAGTTCAATAAATTTTTTACCTTCTTCTCCAGGTATCCCTTGGTTGGGCATTCCTGAAGTACTTTCTAAGAACGATTCTGTCGCTTCCATAATCCCATCCAATTTTTATAGTTGTATCAAAATACGATATATCGTATGAGTATAAAAAGGTTGATATAGTTGATAGTTCAGAAGGAAATATTTCTTAAAAATCAGGCAACCTCGATTTTTCAGAGGATGGTTAGGTTTCTTTGAACGTTGTTCGTAGTGGTATATAGAGAAGCAACACTGCAACAAAAATCCAAATAAGCAAACCAGGATACCATGGCGCATCAGGAATGAGGGAGAGATTAAGACCAAGAACGATAATGACAGCAGCGACAACGCCCATGAGTGCTTCCCCAGCAACAAGACCAGCAGTAAAAAGAAGACCTGTTCGTATCGTTTTTTCCTTTGGGGTGATATCGGTTTGTTTAACAGCTAGTTCCCAGTCGCTGATCTCTTCACGATCATCACCATATTTTTTTTGCACTACTTTGTCAGTTCCATATCTGATGATTCCGCCGACGAAAATTGGAATGGAAAGTGTAAATGGAAGATAAATGCCGATTGCAACGGGTAATACCGGGAGATCGATCAGGATTAGAATTAAGGCGAGTACCGCACCAGCAAGAATATACGGCCAGAGCATATCGCCACCAAGAACTCCTTGGACAATTCCTTTCATGAGAAATGCTTGCGGTGCAGGAAGTTGTGTGCTCCCGATCGTGAATGCTTGATGAAGAAGTCCGATAATTAGACCGATGGTTGTTCCAATAGCAAGAACACCAACAATCATGGAAAGTTGTAGTTTTTTTGGTGTTGCACCAATCATATGCCCCGATGCCATGGTTTGGAGCAAATCTCCTGAAATCGACCCACCGATACAAATAATTGCTGAGATAAAAATAACGACTGCCATACCTTGTGGTCCCGTTGATCCAAAAATGAGCATAATGATACTAACAATGAGAAGTACCATGACAGTTACTCCTGATATTGGACAGTTTGATGATCCTACAAGACCTGTAAGGTATCCTGCAAGAGCACTAGCAATGAATGCAAGAAAGATTGTTATGAATGCCATGAAAAAGGATATGATGAGAGAACCTGAAAGCCATTGATAGAGGAAAAAAATAGGGACCGCCATGGCGAAAATCGCAATGAACACAAGTTTATAGCTTAAATCATCATCAGTTCGTTGTTTGTTTATGGATTTTCCACCGCTTTTTATCCCGAGAATTGCTTCTTTAATACTACTTGCGAGATTGTTTCTGATAGTATAAACTGCCCAGAGCCCACCAATAAGCATTGCTCCAACGCCGATATATCGCACTTGTTCACCCCATACAGTATAAAAACCGCCGATAAGAGTTCCAAGGCTTTCGTATCCATCTATCGGAATCGGTAAACCCTGTGCAAAAATGATCAATGGGGCAATGATAACCCAGCCGATAAGCCCACCGACGAGTACATACGAAGATACGGTTGGTCCAATGATCCATCCAACACCAAGGAGCGCTGGTGAAGTAGTAATACCTCCATAAAACCATGCATCATGCTGGCGCCCGGCTATCGTATATTTTCCAAGTGATATCATACCATCGATGGTATCTTTAAATATATTGAGTGAGAGTTGTCCAAATTTGAATAAAGCTGCAGTTCCACCGCCGATGAGCAGCCAGATACCACTGATCTTTTCTTTATCTTGTTTTTCTTCTCCAACTGTACTGGTGAGGACTGTTGCAACTGCGATTCCTTCAGGAAATGGTAGATCTGTTGTGACAACAAGTGCCCTTCGCAATGGTACCATCCAAAGAACACCGAGGAATCCGCCGATAAGAGCAATCATAGTTGTTTGAAGGTAGTTAACCTCAGTCCAAACGTTGAGGAGGAGCAAGGCAGGTATTGTAAATATAACACCTGCTGCAATGCATTCACCAGCAGACGCACCCATGGTTGCAATATTAACTTCAAGGATGTTTGGTTTGAATGGCTTCATAAGCGCTAGTGCCATCACTGCTCCAGGAATGATTGCTGAAACAGTCATGCCTGCATAAAGTCCTAGGTATGCATTTGCTGCACCGAGAATGATTGCAAGAAAAATGCCAACAATCATTGCTTTCAGCGTTAATTCAGGAAGCAGCGCCTCTGATGGTATATATGATTTGAAATTTTCCCGTGACATTTTATTACAACGCTCATATAAATATAGTTTTCAGAGTATTAAAAGGTAATTGTCGTTCGATTCATAGATATTTTTTTTAATTTAATAAAAAATATTATATAATGTTCATCGAATAACCTCCAAGTTAGTGCTTTACGAGGAGTGTTTGTTATGGTTCAGAAACGACGATCTGAGATACAGATTATTGGAGAAATTCTTGACATATCAAAAAATGGGGTAAAAAAAACCGAACTTCTCTATCAAAGTAATATGAGTTTTACACAGCTTCAACAGTATCTTGACTTCATGATTAAAAAAAACATTCTTCGTGAAAATGTCGTTATCAATCATCACGGTGAACCAAATAAAGTTTATGTGACGACTCCGAAAGGAAACGAATTACGAACAATGATCCACAAAACGTTATCATATTTTGAATAAGTTACGCCGGGCTTTTTTATTGTATCGAACGTACATGTTTTGCCCATAGAAGCATCTTTCACATACATTTATATATCATGCTTTGTATCACCTGTGATATAAAAAATAATTGATTTTCTGGGGAGGTCTACCAGATGAAATCATCAACCTATGCAAGTCTTGTTACTATTTTATTTATCAAACATTCCAAAAACGTAAGCCGCAGCATTGAAAGCGTGATTCGAATGACCGATCAATTATGTAAAAAGATGGGGGTCGAGAATACCTTGAGCCATATGACCAAATATCGAATTGTCAGTGAATTGATTTCAAACCATATTCTTTCAGTTCGTCGAACCAAAAAAAATGCAAAAGTATTCCTCTCAAAGAAAATTCAAACCTTTTTAGAAGATTAAACACTAACATAAAAGGGACTCATTTCGTCAGTGAAGGAGAAGTAAAATATCGACGGGGCTTTAATTGAATGCATTCAGTCATTTATGGTGATGTTGCTTTACAAAGTCAGGAAGATTAAAGAGGAAAAAGAATTTTGAAAAAATTCACTCCGCCCAAGAAAATCTATTTCATTGTTTTGAAAAATTGATTACTCGAAAGAAATATAAATTATACATGAGAGATCATAGAGCGATCTTAGAAATTGAAAAAGAAAAAATAATCATTCGTGTTCTACGGAGTGACCACTGAAAAAACATTTATGGAAACATGTAAGGTGCTGGGTGTAAGCCGTAAGCCTCTTTGCAACAGTAGAAAAATTTGAATTTTTTTGAAGATACGTGTGACCGAAGTAACAAAATAAAATAGCGAAATGTTTATATTCTATAACATACTATATTATACTATGGAAACTTCAATTCAGATAAGTAAAAGATTACAGAAAGAGCTCTTAAAAAGGAAATTTTTTGATAAAGAGACCTACGAAGAGGTCATTTGGGATTTAATTGAAGATAATGAAGAATTAAATACACAAACAAAAAAGGAACTTGCTGCTGCTCGTGCTGAAGCGAAAGCTGGTAAAGTGCATTCTCTTGCTAAAGTAAAGAAAGAGCTGGGGCTATGACCTACCAAATCTTTTTTACTGATAAAGCAAAAAAACAATTAGAAAAACTTGAGAAAGTCGATCAAGAACGAATCATCAAATCTTTACAACGAATTAGAATACGACCAGAAGCACATATAACAAAACTTGTAGATGATCCTGGATATAAATTACGCGTGGGCGATTATAGAGTTATTTTAGAAATTGAAAAAGAAAAACTAGTCATTCTTGTTTTATCATCGGTCATAGAAAAAACATTTATGGAAACATGTAAGGTGCTGGGTGTAGGCCGTAAGCCTCTTTCTGTTTTAACGGCATTTGTCTCATGCGCCCTACCTACGAGCAGTCTGAATAACTGATCCCGATGTTTGGGCTTGCTCCAGGAGCAGATTGGTCGTTTCATCAAATTCCTTGAAGACCTCATCATCCAATGAATCATCGCATAGTTCAAGGACTGTGTCGTTTCTGTACCTCTGCTAAAGCTCTCGCTTTAACCATTTACATGGTTTCCTGATTCAGAGTGAGAGAGGACTTTCCTCAGCAAAACATACAGGTATGTTTTACCGTCAGCCGTCCACCGACACCCAGCAGCAAACACAATAGATTACATGAGATATATAAAATAGTTTGCTCTTCTCGTTGTGAATCTGTCAACTTACGGATTTAATCATACGTCTTCTCTCCAGATAGTTTGTGTTGAAACGGTCTTAAGTTCACCCTATCTCTTGTTGTTATGAAAAACGACTTGTTGATTCTTTTTCATGAACCATAGTATCATTAAAAAAGAGCCGGGTTTTTAACACCGTTGATACCTCATGAGGAACATCAATAATCAGTTTGGTTTGTTGTATCAAATACGGTACCACCTTATATAGAGCGATCGATCGTGGATTATACATGATACTGCGATTGTCGACAAAACCTGCTTGAAGTACGACCTGATCTGCAGTTGTTCGACCATAGTTTACAATATATATGCAAAGAACGACATATTCTTTAGTTTTTCCTTCAGTGATATGAGTTGCGTTTTTCCACTGATGAAGAAGAATCGGACGATTCGAAATTGGATAGAGAGTAATGTCAGTTAATTTCTGATACTCCTCTGGAATGCGACCAAGTGTCCAACGACTCCGAGTGGTCTCAAGATAATAATAGTTTTCAACATAATAGGACTGAGACTCCAGGGGTTGCATGGTTTGAACTCCAACAGCCATATGATTTGGCAGTCTGAGTAACGCAACAGAAAAACCAAGCGAGTCAAGAAGTGCAGCAGTGAGAATCGCTTTGTCTTCACAATCTCCCTGTTTATCAAAAAGCATCTCAATTGGAAACCGAGGATATTCAACAGTTATATCATGTGGATCATCCTCAGCATATCGAAGATGTTGGACAAATGATGCAATATAATTAATGGTATCTATCTCCCCTATGGTTTTTTGAAGTGATTGTAATTGCTTGGTAACAAGTGAAATATAGGGATCATCATACGGATCAAAAACATAAACTGCATAATCCTCAAGAATAATACGATCTTTGGTGTGATAATACAAAGAGAGAAACGGTATGTTTGGTATGTGTATCTCAAAGTTTCCCTCGTAGTACCATGAATACGCAATATCCTGGACAAAATTCGAAGGAATTCTGTTGATCGTTGTATGGATGAGTTGCTGATCATCATTGGTGAAAAGAGCAAGATCAATTTGGAGATTCTGATAGGGAAGCACGTCAACAAAGACAAACCATGAACTCTGTGTTGTCTGCATCGGTTCTAAAACAGCTGGTAGAAGTAATGATGAAGTACTTTTCTCATGTATTGTAACAGTTCCTTTTGAAGGATATAACGGAAAATCACCAGGGTTAAAGAAAGTGATGTTGAAACCGACAAGCGCATAGGTGGTATCATGCTGCCACCAATAATCTTCAATGTGTGTTATCGTCACGTTTCGTTGGAAAAAACTCATTTCGTTTTTAAAAATGAGTGTATTTTTTTTATCAAAGACGTTAAGTGTGTATACTCCTGATTGTGGCGTCTGTCGGTACTCTGCAAGTGGTACCGAACGGTAATGTTCTCCTTGGTAAAAAGTCTCAGAAAAAATCTGTTTCCCAGTAGTGTTCATAAGTTGAAGAACAATGAAATCACTAGTATTGAAGAACAGCCCAAGACAACAAAAACCATCTTCATCGAACATTTGCGTTGAAAGCAACTGAAACTCAGTTGTTTGAAAAAACATACAACCAGAAAATATACTAAACAAAAAACAGAGTATGAATCCAACGATGAAAAAGTTTTTTTTCACGTACATACCGCTGTAAGTTTTTTTTCTATGACCGTTCCAAGACGTTTGATTCCTTCCTCAATTTTGTCGTTTGTCGGATAGGAAAAGTTGAGTCGCAATGATCGACCACCACCACCATCAACACAAAATGCTTTTCCATGGACGTAGGCAACTTTTTCTTTGATAGCATCAAGGAACATAAGTTCAGTATCGATACCTTCAGGAAGGGTAACCCAAGCAAACATACCACCTTTTGGCTTCACATAGTTACACCCCTCAGGAAAGTATTTTTTAATAGCTTTCATCATGATGTCTCGTTTTGGTTTGTACATCTCGCAGATTTTCATGATGTGAAGATCAAGAGAACCGCTCTTGATAAATTCACTTGCAATATATTGATTAAATGTACTCGTACAGAGATCTAATGCTTGTTTGCAGATCTCAAGTTTTCGTGTTATCTCTTCAGATGCAATGGTCCATGCAAGTCTGAATCCTGGTGCAAGGATTTTTGAAAACGTTGACATATAGATAACACGTCCTTCGTCATCGAATGCTTTGATTGGTTTAATGTGGGCAACATCATAGCTGAGTTTGCCATAAGGATCATCTTCAACAATGAGAAGATCATGCTCATTGGCAAGATCAAGGATCTTTTTCCGATGCTGTTCAGGCATAATGGTTCCATCAGGATTTTGAAACGTCGGAACCGTGTAAATAAACTTTGGTGTAATATCCTTTTTTAGAAGTTCTTTGATTTTTTCTTCCAAAAGATCAAGACGCATTCCATCCTTATCAATAGGAATCCCTAGGAGATTTGCCTCATACGATCGGAATGCGTTTATACCACCAAGATACGTTGGAAGACTGACCAATGCAACATCTCCAGGGTTAAGAAACATTTTTCCCACAGTATCTAAGCCTTGTTGGGAGCCACTCATGATAATAATATGTTCCTCAGTTACATCTTTCATGCCATCTTTCTGCGCACGTTCCGCGAGTTGCTGTCGGATCATTTTTTCTCCTTTCGTTGTTCCATATTGCAATGCTGCATGTCCATGATGTTTGAGAACAGAATGAATAATACTCTGGAGATCATCAATGGGAAATGATTTGGGATTTGGAAGACCCCCCGCAAAAGAAATAACCTCAGGATCTTGAGCAACTTTTAACAATTCTCGAATCTCTGATTTCCTCATCTTCCCTGCTCGATCAGAATACAACCGGTCAATATCCATAAAAAAAACCCCGAGTCTGACCCTGGTATACTCTGATATTTTATATGGATTTCGTTATGAAAAACTGTAAAAAAATTGATAAACTTTTAATGATATACAGGCTCATTGTTTTTCTTGTTTTGGTGAACAGAAAAGCGCTTTACAATGCTGTTCAAAAGCAGGCATAACCTCAACCGTATCCCAATCAAGATTAAATTTATGCATGAATAACGCTAACTGTTCATCAGCAGAAACTGTTTTTTTCCCTTCGACAAACATACAACTACTTTCAGTTGTATCAATAATTGTTTCTTCCATAGACTCACAATAGATAAGCTTACTAGATGTTTATATAATTTTTGCCTGTTGTTCTCAGTTCTCCGTATGGTTTATTTTTTCTTTTGATTTTTTCCTGTTTTGTCTTCTTTTTTTGTCTCTGGTTTATTTTCATTTGACGGTTGTTTCTCAGTTTGAGGCTGCAGTTGTTGTTGATCTGTTCTTTTTTTCATACCGACCAGAATGAGTATCCCAACGAGTACCGCAAGAACAAGAAGTAACAGCCCAAAGATAAGCAGTGCATTTGACGCTTCTGACGGCTGCTCAGTGTAGGTAGTTATCGTCTTGGTTTGAGGGTCGTAGTCAATATCCCAGATTCCATCGTTATCAATATCTAGTATATAATGACCATTTGAAAGTTTTTGAGGTGTTGTTTCAGAACTGGTTGCATTACTATAAAAACGATCGTAGATTCCATCACCATCAGTATCGATAAGGAAACCATAGGTTCCAACATACTGCGCATCGATGAGAACAACATATGTTGATGATCCTGACTCTGTTTGATTATCAAACGCTGTTGCGGTGATGACAAATCGTCCCGCAGTTGCCCATTGATGTATCTGGATTATCTCAGTTCCACTGGGGAAAAACGTTGTCGTTGTTGTTTCACCATCACCCCAAGAGACATGATATTGAAGAGCATCATTGTCTGCATCTGTTGCCACAAAAGTATATTCTAACTGTTTATTTTTTTCTCCATATGCTGGTCCAGTTATTGTTGGTTGTGTCGGAGGATTGTTTCCTGTAAGTATCGTTACAAGAGCAGTATCAGTTGCAGTTGAATTTTCATCATCAGTGACACGCACGGTTACTAGGTATGTTCCTGGTTGCGTGTACGTATAGGTTGGTTTTGGTCCGATATTACTATGCCATGTATCATCAGCGAAGAATTTCCAGTCATATCGAGTAATAATATTGGTTGTGTCGTTATCATAACTGCCAGTCGCATTGAACGTTATCTGTTCATCAACAAAACCGGTATATGGTCCGCCAGCATCAGCAACAGGTGGTTTATTGATACTTCCGCCGCCTCCAGAGCCTCCGCCAGAACCGCCACCGCCACCACCGTTTCCACCACCTCCGCTTCCTGGATTTGAGGCGGTTGGCACACCACTTACCGGTGCGCAGAGAGGACCAAGATTCCCACTGGTGTCAACTGCTCTGATTCGATACGCATAGGATTGCTCATTGGTTAACCCAGTATCTTGGTACGACGTTGTCGTACGATTCAATAGGAAGACGCCATCTCTATAGATTTGGTAATGGCTTACTGCAACGTTATCAGTTGCAGGATTCCATGCAATGTTTAACTTTCCATCATGAGCATCGGTTACGGTGAGTCCAGTGATATTTGATGGCGGCTCATTATCACCAGGGGGTACAGTAGTAAAACTCCAAATCGGACTGGTGACGGTAGCACCATGATTATCAGTTGCGACGATTTTCCAGAAATACTGAGTCCCTACCAAGAGGGTGGGGAGATCATAGGTAAGCTGAAGTGTTGTTGCGGGTCTTGTGATGGTATCGTACAACGGGGGATTTGATGCTACCCCGAAATAGATACTATAGGTAACCGTATCACCAACATCTGGATCACCACCGGTCCAGCTCAAATCTGTGTTGATACTTTGACCGGTTGCACCATCCACGGGAGTAATATTTCCTGGAGTATATGGGGGATTATTTGGTGCAGATATCGTGGTGAAATCCCACACGGAACCAACATTAGAATACCCATGGTTATCCCATGCGATAATCTTCCAATAATATGAGGTACTATAGGCCAGAGCGCCGGGGTTGCAGGTGGTTCCTGATTGATTCGCTGAGACCTTGGTTGTCGGAGGGTTGCTCGTTCCAAAGTAGACATCGTAAGTCACAGGATCGCCATCGGGATCACCACCAGTCCAACCTAATATGGTGCCAGTAACTGGAACATTGAGTGCATGATTCACCGGTGTTGGAGTTTGTGGTTGGTACGGTGGATTGTTTCCACTGCCTCCGTTCATCGTGGTGAAACTCCACGTTGATGACGTATTCTGAAGTAGGGAATCGCTGGCAACTGCATACCAACTGTAGGGGGTATTTGGTGCACGTCCTGGCCAGACGATCGATACGGTACTCCCACTTACCACATAGGTTGCTAATCCGATGAGCTCATTGGTAGCAGCATTGTAAAAGTAAACATCAAGTAGATCGCCGTCAGGATCTGAGACTGTTACACTCAAGGTCGGATTTAAACCCACTCCAGTTGCACCGTTACTTGGCGAAGGATTCGTTGGTTGGTACGGGGCACGGTTCGTAGAGGTACTCAGATACAGATCAATTTGATATGGTGTAAGTACTGGTGGTTGATCAGGAATGGTAAACGAAGGATTCACTACGGGTGTGTAATAGTTGTACCCAAGTCTCACGTTAAAATAAATGGTTTCCCCGTAGGTTGCGAATGTTCGCGGAAAACTTTTTTTATAAATACCACCTGGTTGAGTAATGCTGCGAACGTAGTATTGTCCATAACTATTTGAAATAATGACATCGCCGTTTTGTGTGACCGGGACACCGTTGAGGTAGATGTAGCCAATGACAGTGTAATCAGGTGGTGGTGGTAATGCTGAGGTTATTTGCATAGGTACGATTAAAACCATCAGTACTATGACATATACTTGAATCGGTACAGTTTTTTTGTTCTTCATGGTTGTCTTCCCCATTTTTTTATTGGTTTATACTCTCTTTGTAGTATTTAAATGTATGCAAGCAGCGGTTTTATAGAGGCGGCAGGGAGGTAATCTCGACATAGTAGTCTTCAACCTCGCCATCAAACGCGTAGCCGGTGTAACTTAAACCGCCATTTGAGTTGATTCTAAACCGGGCGTACGTCCATCCTGAGATTGCATCTGGTGGAACTGAGAAATCTAACGTTCGTACACCACCTCGGAACAGTGGTTGGTTAAGGAATATCTGTTCATTGGGATCATCCCAGTCTCCATCCTGGTTGAAGTCAACCCATGCATTGAGGTATCCATCCTGAGGAGACCAAGTCATATCGATGTTGACAGATGCTGTTGTTCCAACAACCCACAATCCATTGGGTGTTACCCCATCCTCATCATCGTTTCCATCGTTGTCATCACCATCAGCATTGGTTGTTGGTTGCCCGTTCCATTCCTTATCGACACCCGTACCCATATACGGTGCCCTTGCAGAGTGCCGTGCACCGTTATTCATTCGTGATGTTGCATAGGATGCTGGCGCATCACCGAAATCAAGCGTCGGCATCCCTGATGTTGTGAAACTCCACAGTGGCCCTTCGGTTGTTGCTCCATGGTTATCCTCTGCGACAATCTTCCAGTAGTACGTTGTCGAAGGATCGATAAGTATTCCAAGATTTGCATCAAACGGCCCGGTCATGGTTGCAGGCCACCAGCTGGTTGCAGCGGCATACTGCCAATTGTTTGGATCTACTCCAAAAGAGATATGATAGCGGACTTGGTCGGTGGAATCCTGATCACCGCCATACCATCGAAGTATTACAGTGTCATCCATCATCACAACATCGGTTTCACCATCAGCTGGAACAGGATTTGAAGGCGTCAAAGGTGCATTATTTGGCGTAATAAGCGGATAGGTATCCTGATTACTTCCCCCAGGAATCAAATATGGTGTTTCTCCAAGGCCATCACCATTTGTATCTCCACCGGTGTAATCACTCCAGTAGTTCCCCCCGATCCAGTCTCCACCAATAATGTTGGTTCCCATAACTGGTGGATCAATATTCCACGTATTCGTGCTGTCATCAAAAGCATTGTACGGATTCCCCAAGTAATTGTTATAGATACGATTACCATAGCTAGAATAAACGGCGATGCCATAGTCCCAGCTGTCGCTTCCACCTTCTGTTATCGTATTCCCATAAACGATACAATTATCTGACTCATACAGCTCAACTCCAGGACTATTTCCTTGAAGCGTGTTCTCCTCAATACGGGTCGCGGTAGAGCGGAAAGAAATGATTCCTCCTCCATTATTTTGGGTGATTATTGTATTGTGACTGATGATAACGTTATCAGCATAACTCACCTCGATAGCCCGTGACCTCCCATCACTGATCTGGTTACTGTTGATGAGGATATCACCAACGATCAACGCAGCGTCCCCGTAGACGAAGTCGCCGAACCCATACATTTTCAAGGCTATTGCTGATTGAGAACCCTGGATAGTGTTTTCGTTGATCTCGATAGTACCCAGGGTGAACGTGGAGCTTCCGTAGAGATTATAAGCGCTCTCATGGATTTGAAGGTACAAACCATCCCCGGGTGTGATGATCTGGTTCTTGTTCATCTTGATGCCACCCATCGTGAAGCATGCTTGATCATACATGTAGGAGCCAAGGTACATGTCGTAGAACCAAGCGCCAGATGCCACGCAGGTCATAGTGTTCTCACAGATAAGGAAGTCACCCACGGCGACACTTGCATGACCGAACAGGTAGCTTCCAATTTCAACCGTGCTACTGAGTTCGAATGCAATTCCTCTCTCAGCGTTTATAGTATTCCGCTGAAATTCGATATTCCCCATGGTGAATGTTGCATAATTATTGAGTGAAAACCCAAGGTTATCCATGAGATGAATGTAGATACCATCATCCTCACTTGTGATCGTGTTGTCATTGACAAAGAAGCCATCGCAGGTGAAAACAGAGGTATCGCACAGATCACGACCGAGATCGGTGATTTCATAGAAAGTAATCCCCTGAGCTGTACTGGTGATGATATTGTTGATAAGATGAATTCCTCCAAAGTGGAACTGAGACGATCCATGCATGTTCCTACCAATGCTGTCAAAGGAAGAGACGTCGACCCCGTAATCAGCAGTTATCACATTATTGGTGATTCGTAATGCTCCGATGTCACAGAGAGCACTATCATAAAGACCATATCCCCACTCACTGCAATCAACCACAATACCACTGTACTCCCAGGCGAGCACGGTGATAGAGTTGTCGGTGATGATTGATTCACCGACCGTAAAGACGGATGACCCATCTAGATTAGTACCTATATTGTCAACGTCAACAACAATCCCATCATACGTGGAGGTGATGGTGTTGTGTTGTATGGTAAAACCCAGAGCATAACATTCGATGCCCCACAGTGCATTCGTGATGGTAAACCCGTCAATGACCACGTTTTCAGCATGAATTGTGATTCCTGTTCCATCCATGGCATCAATTACAGGTGTTGATGCTGCACGGAGGGTGAGTTGTTTGTACACATCAACATTTTCGTAAAACGTTCCTGTACTTACTTCAATAGTATGACCCTCTAAAGTATCCTCATCATCAATAGCATCTTGAATCGTGTCAAAATATTCATCGGTATTGAGGTTATGAACTAGCCCCGTAGGTGGTAATTCTTCGGTAGTAAAACTCCAGATGGGGCCTTCCGTGACCAATCCACCTGCATCCCTGGCAACGATCTTCCAATAGTAGGTTGTGCCTTCCTCTAAAATCCCAACAGTCCACCCATGCCACTGGATTGATCCTGACATGGGTGCTTCTTCATTATAGAACGGAGGGTCTGACTCGGTTCCAAAATAAATCGTATTGTAAACAGTATCTGAAGCTCCGTCAGGATCACCACCATACCATTGAAGAATGGTACCATAAATAGGTACATTTACAGCTCCATCAGCTGGAGAAGGATCATGAGGCATATCAGGAGGTTGATTTACCAGTGGCGGTTCTGGATACCAGAACATGTTTGTATCATAACCCATCAATGGTACCAGGTCATGATCAAAAGCTTGAGCATACACATAGTATTGATGATAAGCTAATGGGAATCCTGGTTCAATCATGAGTCCCCATTGGAACGGTTCAGCTAGTGTGCCTGCACCTGTGCCATAAGCATCCCAGAAGAACGGATCAGTAGACCATTCCGCGCCAGTGTAATAGTAGGTTACACCATCATACTCATAGGTGAGTTGTACTTGTACACTATCAACATAGGTGTCTAGGTCATAGGCAAACCCTGTTATGTGCAAGTATCCAGCTTGTTGATAGTTGAAGCTACCACCATCCTCAGGGTAGGTAATCTCAACAACAGGAGGATGAAATACGGTGGATTCCCCCATTGTTGTGAAACTCCAGAGAGGGCTTTCTGTTGATGCGCCATGAGTATCCCATGCGATAATCTTCCAGTAATAGGTTGTATCAGGTGTCATCGGGACTCCGAAGTTGACGGAAATAGGATTCGTATTATACCCAAATGGTCCAACCGTAGTACGATACGGAGGAGAGGGATCTGTACCAAAGTACACATCATAGGTTACCGTATCGCCACTATCAGGATCACCCCCATGCCATAGGACAGTTTCATCCCCTAACGGAATTTCAGTTGCTCCATTAGATGGGTAAGGATTATATGGTTCATAGGGAGGGTTATTTTCCGCAACACAGAGCTGTATACAATACGTATCCGCGCCCATAGGTCCATCATCATCGAGAAGAATAGTATGTGGACCATACGTGGTATCCCATTCGACAGATCCGCGTCCATAGAGCTTTTTGAATGATTCAAGATAGCTGATAGGGACTGAAATATAGGGGGCACCATCGATAAGGTAGTGAACCCCATCTGGTAGCGTTAAGGTATAGGAGATGCCGTTGATACTGA
This sequence comes from Candidatus Thermoplasmatota archaeon, assembly GCA_038884455.1. NCBI lineage: Archaea > Methanobacteriati > Thermoplasmatota > Thermoplasmatota archaeon. The sequence continues at coordinate 41,670 of JAWABU010000010.1, forward strand.
TGCTCGTGATTGGCTCATAGTTGCGGTGAACCATAGAGAGCTTCCCATCTTCAATAGTTATCCAGTCGCTGCCATCAACATGCTCCGCGATGAGTTCGATACAGGCTGGTGCTTCACAGGTGACATATATAGATGCGGTATCTTGCAGGTTTATAACGCCACCGCACACTGGCCAAACCGTGACATCTGCAAGATTGATAACTGGCTCACCGCAGCCTGTAACGGTTGCTTCAAACTCCACGTAGGCAACTGCACCAACTGGTACAAAGAATTCCTCATAGATATCCTCCCATTCAAGAGTCGTACCGACTTCTCGGGGGGTAACGAGTGGTTGTGCTTCCTCACCATCGTAGACATAGACTTCACCCATGTATTCAACAGTTACCACTGAGTTTCCTTCAACATATTCGAGCTCATCGGGGAGGTAATCAATAAGGTATCCATTTTCATAAATGCAGCCGCCATCATTAAGAAGGCTGATTCTGAAAACAACGGTGTCTCCTAGTTCAGCCTCAGTAGAATCAGCCCAGTATCCAACTTCCCCATCACACCAGACTTGCTTGGCAAAAGCAAGTGATGGCTCACAGGACATGAGTACCGATGCAGAATCGGTAGCATACAACAGATCACCACATGCAGGATACACGGTTATCTCTGCGGTATTGGTCAAGAGTTCTTGACAGGCAGTAACTGTAGTATCATAGTCGAGATGCACTGAGCTACCCGGTGGAAGGTAATATACCCCAGTGTTTTCAATCCATTGGAGTGTTGTTGTTTCGTCAGGGTTGAGTATGACAACTGGTTGCACCTCAGGACCACTATATATGAAAATATTATCCGGTGTAATCACAGTTATACTCGTACTACCCTCAACATAGGATAGACCTGCAGGGAGGGTGTCAACCAATGTTGCATCTTCGAGGTTGCAGTCGCCAGTATTGTGAAGACTGAGTCTGAACCGTACGATGTCTCCAACTTGTGCCTGTGTTGCCTCATCATCCCAGCGAATGCTGATATCGTCAACATACCATCCTTCAAAGTTATTTGCTATTGAATCTCCAGTATCAAAGAAGAACTTAATCCGTATCATCTGCCCGGCATAGTCTGAGAGATCTACGAAGACTTCATACCATTGGTTCTCAGGACCAGTTGACTCCCATATCTTATTCCATGTTTGACCATCATCACTGCTGATATAGACTTGTCGTGCATCCCAGCCGCAGAAACCATTGCATTCTGTCTGCTCCCAGCTCATGAAGGTGAGGAGCGGAGAGGTTGAAGTACTGAGATCAATAAGGGGTGAGATAAGACTACCAGAGTTCGCTATATCTCCAGTGTTGTAGGTATGCGTATCCTCATCGTTATACGCCCAGCTATGATCTGGGCTACTGCTCCGGTTGCTGGTGATATGCCAGAGGCCATCAGCAGTCCAGTCTTCTTGTTCGCTTTCAACATCATTGGAGTATATCTGGTTTTGAACGTATTTTGTAAAGGTCATACCTGGTTGTTGGTTGTAGATGCTGAAGACATGGGTGACGATCTCAGAGGGGTTCGTCGCAGAATCATACGCCAGTGCGCTGATAGTATACTCATGTCCATTGGTGAGAAGCTCGTTCGTGTTGTAGCTCCATTCATCGCCATCAACAAAGGTACATGGTAGCCACTGAGGATCACCGGTTTGCCATGAATCACCAGTATAGTATTGACCCGTAGTCTCATCGACTAACTGGATCCATACTGAAGCAATCGGTGATTCATCATCATAGGCAAAGATATTAGCATCATCCATACTGATTTTTACTTCGCCATCATCAGGATCATCGATCTCTACCCAGGGTTTTCCAAGAACCGGATCATCAAAGAGAAATGCTGTCACTGCGGTTGATTCATGGTTCCCAGCAGCATCGGTTGCTTTCGCGTAGATATAATACAACTGATTATTTGTGTAGTCTCCGATACTTGGTTGATCTGCGGTGAGATCCCAGGTATCATGAATCCCTGTCTGAGGAACCTGCTTCCAGGTTTCCATGGTTGTCCAGGTATGAGCATCGAAATCCCAGTACTGATCAACACCATCGTTGTAGGTTATCATCACGTTAACATACGCAAGCATCAGATTGTCGTCTGATCCACCTGTGATATCAGGTGCTGCGTTTACATACGGATTGATCGGGTCGATATATGCGGCTGGTCGTACATCATCATAGATGAAGTATACTGTCGTGGTTCCTCCACATCCTGCGAGATCTCGTGCTTGTGCAAAGAGCGAGTAGATGTGTTCGTTCTCCCATGGGATCATACTTGAATCATAATACCAGTTCTCTGCTCCAGCGCAGATAAGAGATGAAGATGTATCCTCCCAGCTGTCACCATCCCAATATGTATTTGTGATTGTGTCATAGATCATGAGGGTGACGCTCTCGATGCCGGTCTCAAGATCAGAGGCGATACCAGATATCTGAAGGAGCTCATTGACATATTCTCCATTGAGCGGAGAAGTGATGGTAACTATCGGTGGATGGGTATCCGTAAAGAATCGATCAGCAACCTCCATATGGACCCAGTATTGGACACCGGTCTGCATCTCGGTAAGATCGTTGAACACGGGATCCCAGTATTTGTACCAGCTCAACCAATCGCCGATATCTGGATCATAATAGTACACCCAGTCGAAGTTTCCATCAAGTGATGCAAGGACGTGTTCAACTGAGGTACCACATCCGATTTCACCAGGTGGGATAACCAAACTGTTCCATCCAAGAACCATCCATTGATCATAGCCGATAGTGCTGTCCACAAAAATCGTCACCGGCAGAGAACATCCTGTGTTGAATGCTTCATCGGTTGCATAGGCAAATAACGTGAGTTGTGCTCCATGTTGATATTCTGAAAGGTCAAGAGGAATGATGAAATATCCAGAGCTGGAATCATAGGGGACGTTGTAGGTAAACGTTGGATCACCAGCACGGTAGACCAGAAGGTTTACTACGAGATCTGGTTGTATGGTAACATCATCCTGCGCATCAATTTTTACCGATATGGTTCCACTATAACTCATCGTATCAACCGGGTGTATGATGCGTACCTGTGGTGCCTGTGGAACGCTGATATTATGGTTTTTCACCAAGACAAAGAGCGGAACAAGCGTAGTTTGCATATTTCCAAGTACATCAGCAGATTTCAACATAACACTATGTAACCCATCATCAACCAGTGTTGTATCCCACGTATAGGGACTTACGACGTTGAACCATGGACCACCATCGATCCGCATCTCGATGAAATCAACACCACATCCGTTTCCATCATCAACTGTGAAGACAATGTCAACGATACCGCTGACTGTAGCAAAGTATTCTGGAGATATAAACATCATTGATGGAGCAGTATTATCGATGTAGATGTCCTCAAGAATTTGACTGCAGGTGTTTCCACCGTAATCATACGCTGTGATCTTGATTTGATACCCGGTCCCATCAGAAACCATTCTGGTATTCCACACAGTTTCAAATGGGGCGGACCAGTCAGTAGCAATCGGATACCAGCTGTCCCCTTCATCCGGACTGAATTCAAACACCATCTTTTGAGTATCATCTGACGGATTCAATGTTGTAATCGTCATGATACCTTTGTACCAGCCAGATTGGGTCACCACATCGAAACAGGGCAATCCAGCATTAATGGTAAATGAGCAGACATCTGACCATTGACCTAGACTTCCTGCGGTGTAAATAACCGCGACACGCCAGTAGTAGAGACCATCTGCAAGTGAAGGTAAGGTATACTCAGTCCCGGTAACATTAACGTACTCGAAGGTTCCAAAGAAGATATCAGTACTCCATTCTACGCGGTAGTTCTGCTGTGATGGTACTGGATGCCAGACAAGGGTTGGTGTATCATCGGTAATTATTGATCCACATGGTGGGCTCACAAGTGTTGGATGTTCACCGATTTCACCATGGACAATAAACGTCTCATTATCAAGGATGTAGTTGCCAACGCAGTCAGAGGTGATAATCTCAACGTAATGGGTGCAATGTTCACTGAAACGGAAGCAACCAGGTGTTGTCATCCAGTCAGTCCAGTTTCCTCGGTACCAGATACGATATTTAAACGTAATCATGTCTGAAGAACAGGGACAGGGGATTTCTGGACAATCGTCTGCACTGACGCAGATCTGTGTATCGGTGGTTACCCACCAGATATCATGACCATATTCATCGACTCCTGCGTAGACTCGAGGCTGACTCACAGTTTTATTGATGATGGGTGGCGTGTTGTCAACATGGAAGACTTGTGATTTGATGTCACTGGGGTTGCACACGTTATCCTTTGCCCAGTAGTACAACGTATGCACACATTCTTCGGTGAAGAAGATTTGTTGTGAGGTTTCTGGAGTGTAATACCAGTTATAACCAATGATGTTCTGATCCGTATACCCATACTTTGCTGCAAGTTCTGCACCGGTGATCACACCAGGACCTGAACCAAGCGGGTAACTGTATCCTTGGTAGTCATATCTCCAGAGGAGGTATTCGAGTCCTGCTTGGCAGGGACCAGTATCAGCTGCAGAGAGTGTGAAGGGAACACCGCATCTGATGAATCCGTCAGTGTTGTTGATTTCACAGTATCCTGCGGCTGGTAGGGTGAGATCAGTGGCTGGTGGCGTGTTATCCACCATAAATGTGTGGTGGTATAGTTGACTTGGATGGCAGATATTATCCTTGGCCCAATAGTACAGATCATGCTGACATTGCTCCCCAAACTCAATCATCACAGAACTCTCCGACGTGTAATACCAATCATGACCGATATACGCCGGATCAGTATACCCATACGCCGCAGCAAGCTCGACACCTGTAATCACACCAGCTCCTGGGCCAGACGGATACTCACTTCCATTATACACATACCGCCAGAGAACATACTCAATACCTGCATGACAATTATTCGATGGAAGATCAACTGCAGAAAGAGTAAAACCAGTGTTGCATTTCAAATACCCAGTAGCATCATCAATCCGGTAGTATCCATGAGACGGCGGGATGAACACAACAGCAGGAGCTGAATTATCAACATAGAAAACATGCGACGTAATCACACTTGGATGGCACACATTATCCTTCGCCCAGTAGTAGAGCGTGTGCATACATTCCTCAGCGAATTGAACCTGCACTGAAGATGCTACCGCGTAGTACCAATCATGACCGATATACGCCGGATCAGTATACCCATACGTTGCAGCAAGTTCTGCACCAGTGATCACATCAGGACCAGATCCTGTTGGATACTCAACACCATTGTACTCATATCTCCAGAGGAGATATTCAAGTCCTGCCTGACAGGGACCAGTATCAGCAGCAGAAATCACAAACGGCGTGTTACATTTCAAATAACCAGCGGCTGCACCAGCAATCGGGTAGTATCCATGACCTGGGAACTGGATATCTGTGGTCGGCATCACTGCATCAACAAAGAACGTGTGCATCCTAATGATACCAGCATTACAGACGTTATCCTTGGCCCAATAGTACAGATCATGCTGACATTGCTCCCCAAACTCAATCATCACAGAACTCTCCGACGTGTAATACCAATCATGACCGATATACGCCGGATCAGTATACCCATACGCCGCAG